>JBCBKZ010000514.1:0-4547 GCA_038520955.1 Bacteroidota bacterium
GGAGCCCTTACCATAAATTGCAGTATCTCACAGAGTCTATGCAGTGGTTTAAAAAGGCAGTGAAAGGATCTCCTCCTAATATCGAGATTCGTTTTCTAAGATTTGCGGTTCAGCATCATATGCCAGGGTTCCTGGGACTAGACACTACCCTTGAAAGAGATAAGCAGATCATTCTTACCAATATTCCCTACTTCTCCCGTTTTAAGCTGGATAAGGAGGAAGCACATAAAATCGCTGAATTTGTGTGGACCTCTGGCAGGTGTACAAAAGAGGAAGAAATTAGGCTGAAAAGTCTATTTTTACCGGAAGAACCATAGGAAACAACCTAAGCTATGCTGGATAATATCTATTTGTGGCTGAACATAGGGACGCTTGCCTTCCCTCTCCTCTTATCATTCGATAGAAAGGTAGCCTTCTTTAGAAGATGGTATGCCTTATTACCGGCTATTGCCTTTTCCGGAGGTATATTCATCATATGGGACATATGGTTCACAGAAATGGGGATTTGGTCATTTAATCCTGATTACCTGACGGGCATTTACCTGATCAATCTACCCCTGGAAGAATGGCTCTTCTTTCTCACGGTACCCTACGCCTGTGTATTTATCTATGATTGCCTGAATGCCTACCTTCAACAAAGATTTCTGATTCAGCAAGCTTCCATGTTCACACTGATCCTGGGAGGTCTCATTCTATTAATAGGGCTCCTTAATCTGGATCTATGGTACACCAGTGTCACCTTTATCAGCATGGGAATCATACTCATAGCTGCCAGTAGACTAGCTGATGAAATTCAACTAGGGAAATTCTTCAGGGCCTACCTGGTTCATCTCATTCCCTTCTTCACGGTCAACGGCGTACTCACAGCACTTCCCGTTGTCATCTATAATGACACTGAAAACCTGGGCATACGATTAGGAACGGTACCTACAGAAGATCCCATCTACTCCATGCTACTTCTCTTCCTGACTATTTGGGCGTATGAGTTTATCCAAAGCAAGTTTCCTATTAAACGTGCCCTCCCTAATGTGTCCAACATAAATATGCCGTCTACCTATGACTCCTACTAATAGTACTCTGGCTCCCCTCCTGGAAAGAAAATATACCGGCTTATTTATCGGAATCCTCATCATTCTCCTTTGGGCCATCAGTCTGGTCCTGAACTTCATTTTCCCGGTAGTATGGACTAATCCCCTCACCTACTTGAGAATTCTCATTCAGGCACATCTTTTCACAGGTCTGTTTATTACTGCACATGATGCCATGCATGGCGTAGTAGCCCGTCATAATCCCAAATTAAATCACCTCATAGGGAGAATAGCCTCTGGCCTTTTTATCTTTAATGAGTATAAAAAGCTACGCCCAAAGCATTATGAACACCATAAGTTCGTAGGGACGGAAAAGGACCCAGACTTTCATAGAGGGAAGGAATCTTTCTTTTATTGGTATCTGGATTTTCTGAAAGAATACATCTCATGGAAGCAGGTGATCTTAGCCGCTATCAGCTTTAACATAGCCAAGATCTGGGTAGCTGAACCCAATCTCATTCTGTACTGGGTGGTTGCCTCCATTCTGGGCACCCTTCAGCTTTTCTACTTTGGGACTTACTTACCCCATAGAGGAGAGCACGATAATGACCATCATAGTAGTACCCAGCAGAAGAACCACTTCTGGGCTTTCTTAAGCTGCTACTTCTTTGGCTATCACTATGAGCACCATGATTCTCCTACTACTCCCTGGTGGCTTCTCTGGACAAAGAAGGAGCTGAAATAGGTAAAAACCACATGATTACTCGTAGGTCAGCTATTCTTAAGTAATAATTAGTTGGACATGCCTAAGCTGGTTTATAATGGACCGGCGACTTTAGTCGCTGAAAGAAGCACTGGTCAGAATCTGCTAATAGGCAGCTAAAGCAGCCTGTCCATTGGGAAAATGGTCAACCTAAGTTTTTCACCTAAGGAGTTACTCTCCCCAACATCCTAAAACTATACGATTAATTTTTTTCTGGTGACAGGCGACGAAACACTGGAAAGAAACACTAATGCAGAAAAGCTAAGGCAGAAACGCAAATACCTAATTAATCTTCAACGGCTCAGCCATGCTCACTCTCTGGAAGCAATTTTCATTATGGAAGACCGTAAGGGCTACCTCGTACTTCCCTTTTTGATTGTAGGCTTTCTGCGGATTAGGTTGCTCTGAGGTAGTGCCGTCCCCAAATTCCCACAGAAAACGTTCTCCATATCTGTACCCAGCCTTAAATGATAGAAGTTGCCCAACTTGTAGCTTTCCCTTATCGCGAAGAAAGGCATCAGCTTCAATAGCATTGCAGGGATATTCTTCTATTCTGGTTATCCATACATTTTTTCTTGCTCCTGGCTTTGGGGTTCTCTTACTACCCAGGGCCATCCATTTTCCCTTCCCTATTTCTGCAATGGCTACACAGCTCTCATCCCCCTTACTCCCAAAGGTTTCCTTCCAGATCAGTTCTGAAAGGTGATTATACCGAAAGAACCAGGCATCCCCCCCACCCTTGTATAAGGGGTTTTCCTGTTTGCTTACTTTATAAAGACTTTCTTCAGAGTACCCACTCTGCAGGTAGCCACCACCTTCCGTATACATGATAGCAGAAGAGGTCTCCGTCAGTCCCGTCCCAAAGGATTGCTGATCCAGGAGTAGGCCTGTATCTGTAAAGTGAAGGTTCCAAAATTGTCTGGCTCTTCCGTCTACATATTGCTGGCCAGCCACTCTGATCTGGCGGGCAGGGGTTTCCAGTATATCTGTAAAATAGCCTCCTTCCGGAGCAGAAATAGATCTTTCCCATACCACCTTACCAAACTTGTCTATGCGGCACAGCCAGCCATTCCCATATAGGTTAGCCTCTTCCCCCTTAATCAGATGCTGATATCCTACAAGTAGGAAGTCCCCATTCTGACAGGCTATCACATCTGTAGCCCACTCATGGCCTCCTTTCCCTATGACCTTACTTTCCAGTAGTTTTCCTTTGTCATTAATGTAAACCAGCCAGGCATCGCTGGCCCCCATGTTCTTCCCTACATCTCCGTCATAGGAATGTGTAATCCCTGCAATCACATACTCATTAAACTGGCCCCTGGTAATCCCGTTGCCCATATCTAACAAGTTCCCTCCAAAGGTCTTCTCCCACATAGGCAAACCAAGGGCAGAGATCTTCCCTACCCATAAATCTCCTTCAAATAACTGCTTCTCGTAAGCCAATTCTTTGGGGAGGTCCGAAGACACACCTGTATATATAATTCCACCATCATCACAAAGGCTGATGCTATGAATCCGCTTACAGGATATTAGTGGAAAGGTATATCTGGCTACCTCCTGCCCAAGGGTATCTATTTTCAATACCCAGGGCGACAGGCAGTTTTCTTTACTATCTTCCAGATTTCCTGCTGCCCATAAATATCCTTGCCCATCATAAAGTAGGTCTACGGGTTCAGCTTGGCCTTTAAAGAAGTACTGTTCTTCCCATTTGAGAATGGGGAAGTATTGGGCATAAAGGTGCGTACTTAAAAAAAGTCCGAAAAAGAAAATCCACCGGAAGCAGAATACTCCCGATGGATATATATGTTGATTATCTTTTTCTCTAGAACTGATAAACACCTTGAATAATGCGGGTGTACATTAAACCTGTACTACAGGCAATGGATTTTTCTCTTGCTTAACCTGCACCTCTTCTACATAGGACTGGTAGTCATCCTGACAAAAACTGATGTCATACAATCCATCTCCAATCATAATAGGAATCACAGGATGCGTATCTCTTCTCATGGCATACTTTACTTCTTCTTGTAACTCCAGGTGAATGAGACGCTGGAAGTGAGAAGAGTTTCTAAAGAAATAACGCTTTCTGGTATTGGCAGAGTTAAACAGGGTTTCGGCTACTAAAGCTGTATCCTGAAATCTTCTGAAATTATGTCTCAACTTTCTGGCGAGTGCACCTGCAAAAATGGTGTCCTCCAGGGTAACATTATCTCTCCAACCAGCACAGAGCAAGCAAACATGCTCATTCTGCTTGATTAACCAATTGGTCAAAGCCGTAATGTTACAAAATGATCCTACTACGATGGCCTTAGCATTTCTATCTTGTGCCGCCTTGATGGCGCGTGTACCATTAGTAGTGGTAATGGCCAGTTTCTTATCTTCTATCGTTTCTCTATTAAAAGAGAAAGGTGAGTTTCCAAAGTCAAAACCTGCAAGCTGCTCTCCGCTTCTTTCTCCAGCGATCAGGAATCCATGTTCCTGGTAAGAGCGACATGTTTCTATATTTTCAACTGGAACTATCACTTCAGCTCCATTATCAAGTGCTACACACATAGTGGTGGTAGCCCTTAGGATATCGATCACAACCACAATAGCTTCAGATACATCAAACTGATCTATCAAAGCAGGGGTCATACATACGTGAACAAATTTTTTCATGTCAGAATGGCAATCTTTATTTAGAGCGTCCTCATTAATCCCCAATCCCGGCGAAAACTGCACAAATTAATTCTATAACTATATGTTCAGTTTAAAAC
>JBCBKZ010000515.1:0-4541 GCA_038520955.1 Bacteroidota bacterium
CGCTGCTGTAGTTAAGGGGATTATTCTGTCCCGTTTCCAGGCTTCCACCATAGTAGACGTTACCCATGAAGTAGGAAGTTTCAACATCATGGAAGCTGCTTATATCTTAAAAAGTACCTATCCAGCCTTTCCTGATGGTACTGTTCACCTTATCTCCGTAGATCCTGAGCAAGGAGAATTAGCAGCTCCCTGCGTCATGCATATGAATGGCCACTACTTCATAGCACCTAATAATGGCGTACTGAGCCTCATCTGTGAAGGGCAGGAGCATGAATGCCGTACCATAGCGCATGAGGCTTTGGTACATCCTGATTATCCTCACTCTTTCAGGGCTGCCAGAATTTTTGCTCCTACTGCTGCTTTTCTCGTAAGTGGGGGAGAGTTTGAAGAGCTAGGTCCTGAAACCCAACTACGCACCCTACATTGGGGAGAACCCAGCTATACTGAGAACTGCCTGCGAGGAAAAATCATTTACATAGACACTTACGGAAATGCTGTCACCAATATTCGTAAGCGAGAGTTTATCCAGATCAAGGAAGAGCGTTCTTTCGAGATTTTTATCAGAAATGTCAGGCTCAGACGCATCGTAAATACCTACTCTGACGTAGCTAAGGCTGATGCACTCGCCATTTTTGGGGAGAGTAATCACCTGGAAATCTCTATGCGGGAAGCTTCCGCTTCAGAATTATTAGGCTTGAAGGTGCATGATATGATCACCATTGAGTTTAAGTAAACCTTTTCCGTATCTTTGCAGTCCTAAATACATATGAAGACAGTTGCCTTTCATACCCTGGGCTGTAAGCTCAATTTCTCCGAGACCTCTACCATAGGTAGGCAGTTTCTGGATGCTGGATTTCAAAAGAAAGAATTCCATGAGGCAGCTGACGTCTATGTGATCAATACATGCTCTGTAACGGAGCAAGCCAATAAGAAGTGCCGCAAGATCATCAAGCAGGCCCTCAAGCAAAATGAGGATGGTTATGTCATCATTATGGGTTGCTATGCCCAGCTTAAGCCTACGGAAATCTCAGAGATTCCCGGTGTGGACATGGTAGTAGGTGCAGGCGATAAGTTCAGGATTCTGGAACTGATAGAAGACTTCCAGAAAACGGATAATCCCTGCGTATTTAATGACGCCATCAAGGAAGTCAATGACTTCCATTCTTCTTATTCTATAGGGGATAGAACCCGCTCTTTCCTCAAGATTCAGGACGGATGTGATTATAAGTGTAGTTTCTGTACCATTCCGCTAGCAAGAGGAAAAAGTAGATCTGATTCTCTGGAGAATATTCTTAAGAATGCCAGAGAACTCGCTCAGTCAGGCATAAAAGAGGTAGTTCTCACGGGTGTAAATATAGGGGATTACGGAAAAGATCAGCCAGGTACCTTCCTGGACGTGATCAAAGCCCTGGACGAAGTAGAAGGAATAGAACGATTTCGAATTTCATCCATAGAACCTAATCTCCTCAGCAATGAGATCATCAGCTTTGTAGCTCAGTCAAAGCGTTTCATGCCCCACTTCCATATTCCCCTCCAAAGCGGAAATAATGAGTTGCTGGCTAAGATGCGCAGACGCTACAAAAGGGAACTGTATGTAGATCGGGTAAAGCAGATCAAAACCCTCATGCCTGATGCCTGTATAGGTGTAGACGTGATCGTGGGATTCCCTGGAGAAACAGATACACATTTTCAGGATACCTATACTTTCCTGAATGAACTGGATGTTTCTTATCTACATGTCTTTACCTACTCTGAAAGGGAGAACACACATGCCATAGGTATGAAAGGGGTAGTCCCTATGCATGTACGTAGGGAGAGAAGCCAGATGTTACGCATGCTTTCTGAGAAGAAAAGAAGATATTTCTACGAGCCTTTTACTGGGTCTACCAGATCCGTCCTTTGGGAAGGGAAGCAAACCGAAGGTATGATGGAAGGCTTTACAGATAACTATATTAAGGTTCTGATTCCCTATCAGGAAGCACTCACAAACACCATTACACCTGTAACGCTAAAAACAGTTAATGCTGAAGGTGTGATGGAGGGAGAATTACTACCAGTCAAGGTTATTAACTCGCATTAACCTTCCACACTTTCCAGCTCCTGCCTAATCTTATTCTTTCTATACCACATGAAGCCGACGAATCCGCATAGGAGGAATGGAAGTGCTAGTAGGAAGAGGATTCCTGTATTTAGTCCCGCTCCCATGAAGTAGCTACCAGCTTCATCTTTTGAAGCAGCAGAAGCTTTACACATGGAACATTGACTCATCCCTTGCTGGACAAGGAAGAGTAAGAAAAAAGCTGAGGTAAATATGTATGGATAAATCTTTCTCCACATAATCCACGCATGATTAATGACAGGGACTCATAAACCAATATACCAAAACTCCGGTAACTGATACATATAACCATAGCGGAAAGGTGATTCTCGCCAGCTTCATATGCTTGTCGAATTTCTCATTTAAGCCTCTGTATATGGTGAACGAGGCCAAAGGAATGATGGTTACTGAGAGCAGTATATGTGATAAAAGAATTACCAGGTAAACGGGCTTTGGCACTATTCCGTCTTCACAGTAAACCGTGTGTCCCACTGAGAGGTGGTATAGTACATAGCTCACCAGAAATAGGGCTGATAAACCAAAAGCGCTTAGCATAACTGCTTTATGAGCTTCCTTTCTTTTTTGCTTAATGAGAACAACTCCAGCTACCAATAAGACTGATACCATGGAGTTGATAATCGCATTTAGTTTAGGAAGTATATAAGGATCGAATCCCAGCTTTAAGGGAGGTAATAAGCCAGGAGTCATTAAAATACCCACCACTATGGGCACTGCCACTGAGGCTACCCATATAACAGGAACATATACTTTACTATTCAGTCTTTCTTCAGCCATAATTTACCAAAATCTCCACCAGTCGTACTTAGGAATGTATTCATTCTTAAGAACCTCTATGTCCGCTTTTAGTTTGGCGATTTCCTCATCTTTTACCCCGTGATACTTCCCTCTTACTTTCCCTTCTTTATCTATAAGGACTAGTTGAGATGGCGCTTTCATGCTGCTGTCTGTTTCTTCTATGAAGATATGAAAACCAGAAGCAACCAGTTTTCTGGTATATAAACTGTCTCCTGACAGTATATCCCACTTAGCAGCATCTGCTTTATAGCTACTTCCCAGCTCTTGTAATCTTCCGGCCCCATCAACGGAGGGACTCATGCTCATGGAAAGCAGATAGACCAATGTATCTTCCCTGTAGGTTTCCTGAAGAGCGCTCACATTTGGAAATACTAAATCTCCATTTTCACAGCTTCCACAGTAGAAATGAAATATTCTAATGAGCTCTCCCCTTTTCTCTCTGTTAATAATAGCTCCATCCTGATTCAACATCTCAAAAGTAGGAACTGTCTGATAAATCGTATCCCAGTTTACTTCCCCTACTCCAATAGGATAATATTTCTTCAGTGTGCGCTCCTCTTCGCAGCTGACAAGCGCTATTAATATGATGGTGAGAAAAAGAAATTGTTGGATGGACAGCTTCATGGTATTAGTCTTTCCCTAGTTCTTCAGGGTACTCCATCAAGATGAGTGCCCTTATGTCCTCATTTAAGGTTTTAATAGCTCCCAGATCTGTCCCGTAATAATAGTTTCTCACTTTCCCATCTCTATCTATAAGCGCTACTTTTTGGGCGGTGAATGATTGGTTGGGGGTATTTAGCAGAGCAAACTCTTCCATCCCCATACTTTTTGCCAGGGAACTTACTCCTTTCTTATCTCCCGCGAGGAAGCGCCATTTATCCGCATTCACATCCATAGAATCCACATAGGTTTGCATGGAGTCCAGACCATACTGGATAGAAACCATACTGATAAAATCAGCATCTATGACGTTTTTGTAGACTCTTCTCAGGTTTCCATTAAGCACTTTCGTTTTACGTATATCTCCCTGAGAGAAAAAACTTACCACTGCTATCTTATCATTCAGGAAATCCTCAGAAACAGAATCTCCTTCCACATCCGTAAATGTGAAAGGAGATATTTCATAATAAATAGTATCGTTTCCAGCTACCTTATACTGGTAAGGAAATTCTGTGAAAACCTGGGTAGAAACATACCTAAATGCGATAAACAAAACCGGCGGTACTATCAGCACCAGGGCTGTAACTATGGTGGTCCAGGGATACTGTTTTTTTGCCATATACTCTACCGGTCATTTTTAGCCGGTTCCTTCTTCTTAGCTCAGGCTCCCCCAGTAACTTCCTTCAATGATAAGTCCTATGATGAGCCAAATAATAAACAAAAAAGGGATTCCTACAGTAAGGATTAACCTTCTTAACTCATGCTTTAAGTGCATGAAGTAGGCCACTATATAAAATGCCTTAAAGATGGTCAGAATGATGAAAAGCAGGTTTTTCATCGTTTGAACGGTTTCCACAGAAATACCCGTCATTTCCGCAAAGCCTCTCCAGGTAAATGCAACGAAGAATTCGAAGGCAGTTAGTCCAGCTAGTATCCAGGCAGTTTTTATGATCTCTTTACGATCAGC
>JBCBKZ010000516.1:0-4537 GCA_038520955.1 Bacteroidota bacterium
AGGATGGTTGTTTCCTGGCTGTACTAGGATCAAATTCCCAATTGAGAATGTTACAGAAGTCATACTCTTCAGGATTTGGAAGGTATGCTCTGGCCTTCTCATAGTCCATAGGCGTGATCACATGCATATCAGCAAATACCATCTTTGCCAGCTCAGAAGTGATGTCTACCGGACGTGGAGGAATCTTACCCGTAGCAGGGTCTTCTATGTCATTAAGGTAGATAGGCTCTATGTTCGCTTTGGAACTGGTTGAAACGATGGCTCCACTCACACCATCATGGAATAGCTTTCTGGCACCCATACCCAGCAGGGTACAAAGGGTCAGGTCATAAGCTACCGGTGGGCAACATCTCATCTCGTATCCTAATTCTACCGGACGACTCTTAATCTGGATATCCAGTTCTTTTAGTTTTCTCTGTACCAGGATGTTGAAGATATGAGCCTTACTCACGTTTCCTAGTTCTGGGTGTCCGTGGTCATCATAGGTAAAGCTGATACCGGAGTTGGTGATCTCTTCATTGCTCAGGAAGTGGAAGATCCCTTCACTCAGGATAGCTACCCCGTGCTCCACACCATCTATCATACGCTTCACCATGGAAGAAATCATCAGCTTCACAATTCTGTCAATGGTGATTTCTACCTTGTTAAACATCTCAGGTACGATGATGATAGGGAAGTGACAGCTGGTGCCTATCTCAAAAGCCAGGTGACCAGCAGATCTCCCCATAGAGGAAATCACAAACCAGTTTCCACTCGTACGAGCATCCTCATATACAATATTCCCCAGCTTAACACCCTGGTCTTTGGCAGAGTTAAATCCAAAGGTGGGCGTTCTTCCTGGAAGGGGAAGGTCATTATCTATGGTCTTGGGTATGTGAAGATTCTGGATCTTTACATTATTCTTGGTGAGATATTTTGTCAGTCTGTTAGCAGTAGAGGCAGTATCATCTCCCCCTATGGTTACCAATAGCTTCACATTATTATTCTCAAAAAAGTTTGTAGAGAACTCATGATCTTTGGGCTTGTGTCTACTCATTCTAAGAGTAGATCCTCCTCTGGGGAAGATTCTGTCAGCGTAGAGAAAGTCTATGTCTACAGTAACCGCTTTTCCGTTGAAGAGATTTTTGTATCCGTCATGTATCCCAATGATACGGAAACCGTCTTTTAGGAAAACCTTGGATATGGTACTAATTACAGTATTTATTCCGGGAGCAGGTCCTCCTGCACAAAGAATAGCAACAGATGGCTTCATGTGTATTTGTTATGTTAATGATCTTTTGCCTGAAACTTGTCGCTTGTGCGCTACTTAGGTATTTTGCTTCAGGCTATATTGCAGGTTGAAATAAGTGCGGATTTTGATTTTTGTCAATAAAAGTTGACTAAATCTGCAAAAGTTTGCTGTGGAAAGAGGATTATTTAACATTGTAGTATAAGCCCAAGGACTGTTTGAATCACCTTAAATTACCCTTATGGCTGTAGATGCCCAAGAACTTTCCCGAGCCAGAGAATCAAGAGCGGCTATTGAACGCTTGTATGTAGAGATGCGCCACTTGCTGAATAGTGGCTCATTAAAGCATTTAGGTGCGCCAGGAGACATCATCACTAATGCCCTGATGACACTAAGACCTGAAATCTATGGTTCTCTGGTAGACCCGGAAAAAGTAGAGCTTGAAGGACTAGTGTACGTTATTGACAGATTACCTAAAGGGATAGAGGAGTGCAGATTTATAAAGTTGATTTCTGAAGAAGGCTACAGTGCTTCCCACTTTGAAGTGAGCATTCCTGCCAGTAGAAGGAGGAATTGCTACAGGATAGACAAAGACCATATGTTCATTGAGGTCACCAGGGGGAGAAGTGATGTATATGATATTCTCACTCACCTGACCTTCCTGTTTATAGAGGCCCGCAAAATCAAGGACCACGCCCTGGATGATAACAAGGAACCCCGCATTGAGTGGATAAAACTAAGGAAGATAATCAAGGGAGAAGCTGTCATTAATGAAAGTAATCGGGAAATTGCGCTTACCTACTTAAGTACCATTCTTGGGAGAACCTTTGAGGCGACCAAAAACGCCTACATGCGCATGGAAGCCAATAGCAACAAGAACAACGGGCTTTTTCATGTAGTGTACTGGCTGGGCAAACTGGCTATGGGAGAAGAGTTTGAAGGGAAGTATAGAGAGATTTCCTTTTCACCCACTTTACGTACGCGCATAGGACACCATATTTACGGGGAAAGATGGGCAAATAATATCAAGCAGTATTTACTGGAGAATAATATGCTTTCCCGCCCGCTACATGTCATAAGTGCAAATCTTCATTCTGTAATGAACAGTTTGTATGGCTGGGCTGCTATCAGAGACACAGAGTTAAAGAAGAATGGCATTGAAGGCCTGGTGCTGGAATTAAATAAAACTGAAAATGCTGATTTAGCAGAGAAGATCAGAAAGTACGCCTTAAAGCATGGAATGCATGAACTTCAGGCAAGTTCAAGCACCCACATTTCCGTCCAGATATTTGATACAACCAAAGTAGACTGGGATAAGGTAGCGCCTTCCCTTCAGGTAGCCAAGAGTAAGATTATGGAAGAAAGGCCGGTGATAGTGGTTATGGATTATGCCTTTGGTGAGCAGGCCTATGAGACTATGGATGAGCTACTCAAGCCGTATGAGTTGGAAGAGGCTAAGTATAATATGCCCGTACATTCCATTTCCATTATGGGGAAGGCGGGAATTTTGGAAGGTGGTAAGGGAGATATTATGGTTCCCAACGCACATATCTTTGAAGGGACAGCAGATAATTACCCTTTTGAAAATGATTTCCGTTGTGAAGACTTCAGTGAGGATTATGAGGGAAATGTACTGGAGGGTCCCATGATTACCGTATTAGGAACCTCTCTTCAAAACAGAGATGTGCTGGCCTACTTTAAACATTCCTCATGGAGGACCATAGGACTGGAAATGGAAGGGGCACATTACCAGAAAGCTATACAGTCTCAAGCTAAGATCAGGAACAATATTAGTGATGAAGTGGTCTTAAGGTACGCATACTATGCTTCGGATAATCCGCTGGTAACGGGAGGAACCCTGGCTTCAGGTAGTCTGGGAGCAGTGGGAGTTAGACCTACCTATCTGATTACAAAGAAAATACTGACGAAAATATTGGGGCCGGTTTCGGTTATCCAAAAACGGAAGAAAACAGGTCCTTCCGTTTCCACCAAGGGTGTGATACGTGTAAAAAATTAGAAAAGTGTTATGAGAGTAATTCCAGGAATCGTTATCTGTACGCTTATACTGTTGGTGATAAGCTGTAATTCTACTAGTGGGGAGAAGGCTGTTGAAGAAGAGTCCCCAGAGGAAGTAAATCAGGCTCAGGCGCTGATAAACGATATGATTGCTTACCATGGGGGAGAAGCTTACCCCCAAAGTCAGCTATCCTTTACTTTCAGAGGGAGACAGTATACTGCCTTTAAAGGAGAATCCAACTTCCTGTACACCAGAGAGTACCTGGATAAGGAGGAAAGAGCTATTTCTGATAAACTTACTGATGAGGGTTTCATGCGGAAAATAGATGGAGAAGACGTAGTACTTTCAGAGAAAGACAGTGCCAGATATGCCAACTCCCTGAATTCCGTTGTGTATTTTGCGTACCTGCCTTATGGGCTGAATGACCCAGCAGTAAATAAAGAATACATTGGGCGAGCTACCCTTAATGATCAAGAGCTGGATAAAATAAAGGTAACCTTTCAGCAAGAAGGGGGAGGAAAGGATTTTGACGATACCTACGTATACTGGTTGGATGCTGAAACCCACCAACTGATGTACTTAGCTTATGAGTTTCATGTAGATGATGGAGGACTAAGATTCAGGGTAGCCAATAACAGCCGAAGGGTAGGGGAGATTCTGTTTGCTGATTACACTAACTATAAGGCAAAACTAGAGCAGTTCTCCGTTTTTGAACTGGATAAAGCTTTTGAAGAAGGAGAGCTGGATAGCCTGTCAGAAATACGTCTTGAGAAGGTAGAGGTAAATTGATACTTACCTCTATTTCAACTCTTATTAGGGAAAAGCCTAACAACTTATACAGCTATCATGTACAATATGCGCTTGATTAGAATATTCAGGAAAGCTGGGGTTATCTATATTTGATTCAATAGAAGGTAAATTCCAAAACTTGCCCTTCATGAGAAATAAGCTGAGTCAAACGGTTTCCCTCGTACAGCATTTTGCCTTAAAGCGGAAAATAAAATATGCCTTTTGGGGAGCTGCTTCCTATGGACTATGTATTTTGGGACTATCATTTGTGAAGGATCAATTAGTCCCGGGGAAAGCCAACATCGTTTATGCAACTACGCCCTTAATACTCTCCACAAAATCTGATACATCCACTTATTACTTCCTCAAATTTCACACAGAATACTGTGAGCCATGTAAATACATGGATGATTATGTGTTAAGAAGTAGAAAAGTAGCCGATTACATTCAGGCGAACTATATCCCATTGAAGATTGATCCCTTTAGGGATACAGATAAGCTAC
>JBCBKZ010000517.1:0-4531 GCA_038520955.1 Bacteroidota bacterium
AAAACGACCAGATTTTCTTCTACAGAATGGGAAACTGGTTCCTGTTCTGAGGGAGAAATAAGATTGAATAGGAAAATAATAGGTCGCGTTAGAGATAAGATAACAAGGAAATAGTGCCCCACCCATTGAGTAAAATTGAGCTTCAAGTAGCCTAATTTAATAGACTTTTCAATTTGAGAATCTGTCATTTCTCAACTATTTGTATTTCTACTCCTAATCCATAAACGACTCCGGATCTTCTAACTTAATCCGATCAAAAAGGGTATTAACAAACCTTTTATTCATACCAATAACCTGAATCAATTGATTTTTAGCTGCTTGTAGGTCATTTTAAGATTTATTCCCTGTCTATCTATATAAGATAGGAGTAGGTTTTGTAACCAATTATAGAAGGATAATATCAGTTTATAGAAGGATAATATCAGTTTTGAAGCTTTGCGAATGATCCCCATTATATCGATGGGATAGGCCAAAAGGTGAAGAGGTTTTTTATAAACCACAAAAGGCCAAACTCTCGTCTGGCCTTTCTTAGTAGCGGGGACAGGACTCGAACCTGTGACCTTCGGGTTATGAGCCCGACGAGCTACCAACTGCTCCACCCCGCAATGTATTTTAGTTACGTAAAGTAGTTTCCTTTTGTTTAGGGTGTGCATAGTTACGACTTTAGATGTACATTTGCAACCCCATATACAGAAATTATCAAATTTTGAGCCAAACACATACATCCGGCTT
Source organism: Bacteroidota bacterium (assembly GCA_038520955.1). Lineage (GTDB taxonomy): Bacteria > Bacteroidota > Bacteroidia > J057 > J057 > JBCBKZ01. The sequence goes on from JBCBKZ010000517.1 coordinate 733, forward strand.
TGTCAGCATCATCGGAAAACCTAATGCAGGCAAGTCTACCCTACTAAATGCCCTCCTGGGAAAGAAGCTGAGCATCATTACGCCTAAGGCACAGACTACCCGCCACAGGATATTTGGGATAGATACAGGAGAAGATTACCAGATCGTCTACTCTGATACACCCGGTCTGATCCGTCCTAAATACCGCCTGCATGAGAAGATGATGAACTTCATTCACCAGTCTACGGAAGATGCTGATCTGATCCTGCTGCTCATAGCCCTGGATGAGACTTTTCCCGAAGAGGATTTAATAGAACTGGCAGGCAAAACGAATATCCCCACCTTCCTTTTGCTGAATAAGGTAGATGCCGTGGAAGAGGATGTAGTTTTTCAACGCATGCAGGGCCTGATGGACAAGATCGCCTTCAAGGAAGCCATCCCCATCTCTGCACTGAACAAGACCAATGTAGACAAGGTGAAGGACCTCATTCTCCAACACCTGCCGGAAGGACCTCAGTACTTTGATCCCGAACAGATTTCCGACAGGCCAGAACGCTTCTTCGTAGCGGAGATAATACGGGAAAAGATCTTCTTTCTCTTACAGCAGGAACTTCCTTACAGTACAGAAGTGGAAATAGAAGAATTTCTGGAGGCCTCTGATGAAGATCCCATTAGTCGCATTAAGGCGGTCATTCACATAGAGCGACAGTCCCAGAAAGGAATGGTCATAGGAAAGAAGGGGAGCATGCTGAAGAAAATAGGCACCCTGGCCCGTAAGGACATTGAGGAGTTTTTGGGTACCAAGGTGTTTCTGGAATTATACGTGCGCGTGAGTTCAGGCTGGAAAAACAATAATAACTATCTTCGCGGATTCGGATATGATGGGTGATGGTATTTAGTGGCAAGGTATAGACACAATATCTTGTGTCTCTAAAAAGGAAATTATCAATCTTCGCGTCTTGGCATGGAATCCTATCACGCAAAGTCGCAAAGACGCCAAGGAATTAGTTAAAAATGAAAAGAATAGTAGCCATAGTAGGAAGACCCAATGTGGGGAAGTCCACCCTCTTTAACAGATTGGTGGAAGAACGACAGGCCATTGTAGATGATGTCAGTGGGGTAACGCGTGACCGCAACTATGGAGAGGTTCAGTGGAATGGTGAGACCTTTACGGTCATAGATACAGGTGGATATGTCCCGGAATCAGAAGACGTATTTGAGGCGGCCATACGGGAGCAGGTACACATAGCGCTGGATGAGGCAGACCTGATTCTGTTTGTGGTAGATGTAACTTCAGGCGTTACGCCCCTGGATACCTCCTTCGCCAATATGGTGAGAAGGCTTCCACACAAAACGCTACTCGTAGCTAATAAAGTGGACAACTCTTCCCGCAGAAATGATATGTACGATTTCTACGAACTGGGACTGGGAGAAATGCATCCTATCTCCGCTATTAATGGAAGCGGAACAGGAGAGTTACTAGATGCCCTGGTAGAGAAACTACCGGAAGAGAAGAAGTCTGAGGAAGATGAAGATATCCCTCGATTTGCTATCGTAGGGAGACCTAATGTGGGGAAATCCAGTTTGGTGAATAGCCTGCTGGGGATTAACGCACACATAGTGACACCCATAGCCGGAACTACCCGTGATAGCGTAAACTCCAGGTATACAGCCTTTGGGCAAGACATCATACTGATAGATACTGCCGGTCTGCGAAAGAAAGCTAAGGTCAAAGAGAATATAGAATTCTACTCTACCTTAAGGACCATCAGAGCCATAGAAGAATGTGATGTATCCATCCTGATGATAGATGCCACTTCCGGCATAGAGTCCCAGGACATGGCCATCTTCTCTACCATCATCAAAAACCAGAAAGGCGTAGTTATTCTGGTCAACAAATGGGACCTGATGGAGAAAGAGACCAATACAGCCAGAGATTTCGAGAAGAAGATCCGTGAGAAACTGGCGCCCTTTGATGATGTACCCATTGTATTCACTTCTGCCGTTACCAAGCAGCGCCTCCTGAAAGGCCTGGAGAAAGCAAAAGAAGTGTATCAAAATAAGCAGAGAAAAATCACTACTTCAGAACTGAATGAGGTGGTATTGGAAGCAGTAGCCCAACATCACCCGCCAGCTGTAGCCGGTAGGTTTATCCGTATCAAATATGTTACTCAGGTACCTGCAGGTATCCCTACTTTTCTCTTGTTCACTAACCATCCTAAACTGATCCCGGAATCCTACAAGAGGTACCTGGAGAATCAACTCAGGAAAGCCTATGAATTCACGGGGGTACCCATCAATGTATTCTTCAGGAAGAAGTAAGCGACTCAGGTAGTTCTCATAACATTTAAGCTAAATTCCGTGAAGAAAATGGAAACAGTTGAGTTGGGTAGCTGGTTATCTTTCCATAATCATATCTTCGCACATGGATGAGTTGGGGAATAGAAAAATGTTGCTTTCTGCCAGGATGGGCTTATGGTTGCTGATGCTGACCATCATCATTTTATTTGGCTCTATCAGCCTGGCTTTTATGATCTATCCTTTTCGGGAAGGTCAGGAAACTGCCTTAAGCGTCCCTCCCCTCTTCTACCTAAATACTCTCATTCTGGGCTTTAGTAGTTTCGCTATACATCAGTCATGGAAGTTTCACCAGTTCCGGGAAGGGAAAAGTTGGTTATGGATTAGCATAATCACTGGATTCGGATTCCTAATCAGTCAGAGTTGGGTATGGTTTCAGATGCAACAAATGGGAATGTTCATTGGAGGGAATAATCCAAAAATCTCTTTCCTGTATGTACTCAGCTTTTTACATGCTGCTCACATCCTGGGTGGGTTGACCTTCTTCTTTTATGCGCTTAAACAGTATAGTAAACCTGATCAGAAGGTCCTGGAAATGGCTATGTATTTCTGGCACTTCCTGGGAGTGCTCTGGGTTTATTTATTGGCGGTATTATTTCTCCAGTCTGACAGCCTATTTTGACATCACCTCATCCGGGATATCGCACTCTTTTTTTCGGGAATCACTGATGGCGATGATTTTCCAGTCATCTCCTTCTTTCATCAGGGTAAATACATTGACTCCGCAGTGGCTATACGCCTCTCCTCTAAAGAAGGCAAAATGCATCCAGGCGGACCCTATGAGCCCATCCTGAGAAATGTCCATCCCCCAAATACGCTCATCCCATACTTCATCATGAGGGGTGCCTATGGCCTCGAAAAAACGGGCGGCGTTTCCCTCCCTCAAAATCACCTGCCCTTCCTTCATCCCCACAGTAGACATCTTGGCCTCTGGGTGAAATAGGGCGCTTGCCTTGGCGCTGTCTCCTTCCCGCATAGCATCAAAAAGGGCATGCACCGTTTCTGAGATGGCCTCTTCGTCTGTTTCCTGAGAAAAGGATGTGAGCTGGCAGAAAACAGTAAATGATAATAAGATAAGGCCCATCAAAAAGTGGGAACGGAATGTACGAGTCATAAATTTTAGGGATTATTTCACAGATACGTCAGGCTTAGGGGAATCCTCTGTAAGTTTAAAGACAGAGAATAGGGAAACACCTGAATGGGTTCTCAATTGATTTACTACTGTCAATACAATTCCCACTAAAAAAGTGAAGAGAAATGTCATGACTACAGTAAACAAAAGAATATCTGAAAAAAGTTGTATAAATCTATCCATGCGAGTTTGTACGAAATCCCAACTATCTAACAAATGCAATAATATTACCTTAATTTATTTGAAAAAATCAAAGTAATGGTATCAAATCAGCTAAAAGGAAAAAAATCATAGATGATCTGACGTATTTTCCTGATAAGCAAGGTGTAT
>JBCBKZ010000518.1:0-4530 GCA_038520955.1 Bacteroidota bacterium
ATATTCTCATGATGACTAGAGTAGCCAAGCCTGCTTTAATGAAGAGGCTTTTTGAATTGGGCTGCCTTTACTCTGGTCAGGTTCTGTCGTTAAATAAAATCCTTGGCCAGTTAACTGATGCAGGGAATACAACCACTCTTTCTCATTATTTAGATCTTCTAGATACAGCTGGCTTACTCGGAAACTTGGGAAAATTTTCTAAGTCAGTTATTCAAAAAAAGAGTTCAAGTCCCCGTTTTCAAGTGCATAATACTGCCTTAATCTCTGCACTAAATGATAGAGTCTTTCAAGAAGTTTTGCACAGTCCAACTGATTGGGGAAGATGGGTAGAATCAGCCATAGGGGCCCATCTCTTAAATGACGCACTTAATAACAGTTATGAGCTATTTTACTGGCGAGAGGGAAATGAGGAAGTGGACTATGTCATAAAACATAAAGAACGAGTAATCGGAATAGAGGTAAAAAGTGGGTCTGGTAAAGTAGGTAAAGGATTTTCAGCTTTTAAAAGATTGTATTCTCCTGAGAAAATGTACTTAATCAGTGATAACGGAATTAGTTGGAAGGAATTTTTGAAAATTTCTCCTATTACCCTTTTTTAAAGTACTTACCTAAACACATCCAGCGCCAGCCTAAAGGTCTGGCTATGCCCTTCTACCGTATCAACAAGCCTGGAAGAGTAGCCGCCGCCTATGCTGACACAAAGTGGCGTATCCAACTTTTTACAGAGATTTAAAACGGTGAGGTCTCGTCTTCTAAGGCCGTCTTTACTTAGGGAAAGCTTACCGAGCTTATCTGATTCCAGAACGTCTACCCCTGCCTGGAAGAAGATGAAATCTGGTGTGAATTGAGAAAGGATATGAGCTAGGGCATTCTCAAGCTGATCTAAATAAGCCTGATCATCCAGGCCGCTAGCTAGCGAAATGTCCAGATTAGAGGTTTCTTTCTTGAAAGGATAATTGTCCCTACCATGCATGCTGAAGGTGAATACATTGGGGTCATCCTGAAAGACAACCGCATTCCCATTACCCTGATGAACATCCAGGTCTATGATGAGTATTTTTTGGACGCTATGATGTTTTTGTAGATGACGGATGCCGATCGCAATATCATTCAGCAAACAAAACCCTTCTCCATGATCCGGGTAGGCGTGGTGCGTACCCCCGGCTATATTCATCCCTAGGCCATTATTTTTAGCCCATAGCGCTGCTGAAAGTGTTCCCTGACAACTTCTTCTGGATCTTTCTACCAATCTTTCAGACTGTGGAAAGCCCATTTTCCTTACTTCTCTGTCAGTAAGACTTAGGGTCTTCATTCTCTTCCAGTAGTCGGCAGTGTGGACTAGGAGAATATCTTCCTCAGCTACTTCCAGACTTTCTTCCAGCATTTCCTCATGGATGCTGCCCTCATACAGGAGTTGCTCCCTAATCAGCTGGTATTTCTGGATGGGGAACCTATGTCCTTCAGGTAATTCAGGGACGAATCTGTCAGAATGAAAGATCTTGATCATGAAAAGAGGAGCTAACCACCTACCAGCTTAATTCTACCTCAAAGCCTGTATGCTTCCTGATATTGACCACTTGCTGGTTATCGAAGATCAGATACTGGCCTTTTATGCCATTGAGAACCGCTTCAGTTTCTGCTTGTTTAAGGAAATTGATGCTTTTTACCTTTTCCGGGAATTGATTTACCGGATAGGAGAGTTCCCAGATTTCGTCATTCTCACTTAGGTATTGCTGAAACTCCTCTGGTACAAGCGCACTCATTTCTCTTTTTCTTTTGACCAGATCTACCTCTGTAGCCAGTTCGTTTTTGAGCATTCTCTGCCATTGAGTCTTATCAGAGATATGCTTCTTTAAGCTTACCTCTATCTCGCCGGCCAGCCTACGGTAGGGGACTTCTGCTAAAATGATGGCTTTCCACGCACCTTGATCTATCCATCGGGTGGGGACCTGGTCTGCCCTAGTAACGCCTACCTTTGTACCACTGGAAATAGCCAGGTAGACGACATGAGGTTTATTGTGATTTTTCTCTTCCCACTCAGCGTCCCTTCCTATGCCAAGGTGCCCTTCACAGAGTTCTGGTCTGATAATACAGGGAGAGGCCTCTGGTGAAGTCATGAAATGTTCATAGCAGAAACCTTCACCATAGGTTTTTTTAAGTTTTCGCCCGCAGATTCTACAATAGATGTTGCCGGTGTGAGTGAGCTTGATGCTCTTCCCAACCAGCTCATTCATTACTATAGAAGATTCTCCCAGGTCCAGATTATACTGGACGGGAGAACCGTCTTGCGTTTTCATTTTTTTTAGGACACCTACATGTGTGGGCATAAAAAGAAAGGATTATGGATAAGAAAGATCATTGAGAAGACTAAAATACATCAAAGTCTTCAAAACCTTCCAGATTATCGAAATCCAGGTCTTTCTCTATGTCTTCGGTTAAGGGTGTTTCCAGGAATACATTGTCCTGTTGAAGATCATAGCGCGTCCATTTCATGTCATTGCTTTCCAGTGCATCCATAGAGAAAGCAAATTCAGGGTTGATTTTCTTCAGCTCTCTCAAGGCACGTTCTGCCAGGAGAAAAGTCTTGTCGTTGAGCAAGCAATCTTCGATGAACGTAGGATCATCATTAAAAGTAAGTACCACCGATTGGCCTTTGTATTTGCCCTTCGGGAAAACAGTATCCAGCTCAAAAATTTGCATAAGAAAACAACGTTTAGCCAGTTAGAAGAAATCGAAAAGTTTAATTGACGACCGAATGTTAGGAATTTTTACCCGGTTTTTCTTCCTGTCTAAAAGAATTTCTCTGCTTAAACATTACATCCTTTCGGACTGAAAATCCACCCAGTATTTCCTGAATTCGGGGAGTAAATCCGTGTTAATAAAGTCGACTTTATTCTCCAATAACAGCTTCCAAACTTCATGCCTTTCAGGACTGGCCCAAAGACGAACTTGCTTTCCTTCCATGTGAGAATCTGATACGAGTTTCTTCAATTTTTCCAGGGCGGGAGCAGGTATTTTTCCTTTCCCATTCCATGATAATGCCCTTGCAAAATGTTGACTGACAACGGGCATAAGGTCAGAGTCCCAACCTTGACCCAGGTCTTCCGGGCGGCCGTCTATGCCCATCCATTGATCCTTATCCTGAGTAATAATTACTTTATCTCTGTTGCCAGAAAGAACTATTCTGATGGGGCCAGACTGTATGCTTTCTCCTGCTTTGTGCCATAATAAGTAGACATAAGGTTTCAGGACTTCTTTCAGTTTTAGGTAGGTACTTTTAGCCTCAGTCTTTACATCTATCATTAGAATTATGGGAGAATTGTAGCCTGGATAAATGCTATTTGGCTGATGACTCAGCATCTTTTCCAGGGGTTTTAGGTACAAATTCTCCAATGTTTTGGCAGGATCCGGCTTTTTGGGTTTGTCATGGTAGACATAGAGTTGGCCATCTATGAGGTGAATATCTGCCTCTATACTTCTGTACCCATTCTCCAAGGCTTCTAATAAAGGGCGTTCATGTTCATAGTCATTGTGTGCGTGTCCAGGAATAGGCTTGATAGGGTCTATGATGACTTTCACCATGACTGGCAAATGATCTGAAGGATACTTCCCACTCCATGATTCTGATAAGGTGGCATAGTTGAGGACAGCTACCTCACCTTTGGAAAAAATATAATCTATCCTTCTGAGTCCCATACCTGGAAAGGAAAATCCGCTCCATGTGCTGTTTGGACCATGTGGAAAACTTAGGCTTTTCAGTTTAGCATCTTGAAAGTGCTGTGGGTCTGATACTTCCGTAAGCACCTTATAAGGCGTGGAGGAGGGGATCATATTAAAGTCTCCCGTGAGAATGACTGGAAGATTCTCCTGATTTAATTCTGAAACTTTCTGTTTAAGAAGTTTCGAGCTATTAAGGCGTGCTTCAGTTCCCTGATGATCATAATGCGTATTGACATGGAGGAAGGTTTTTCCGCTGTACTCATCCTGAAACTTGGCCCAGCTAACGATCCTCTTGATGTTAGCATCCCATCCAGCCGAAGGAACTTCAGGGGTCTCTGATAACCAAAAGTTTCCTTGTTCAAGGATGGAGAACCTACTTTTCCGATAAAGGATGGCGGCATACTCTCCCGCTTCTTTTCCATCGTCTCTTCCTACTCCTACAAACGCATATTGAGGAAGTAGGGAAAGGAGATCTGTAAGTTGGCCATGGAGGGCTTCCTGAACGCCTATAAGATCCGCTTCATGAAAGCTGATCATACTGGCGGCTAGCTCTTTTCTTTTTGGCCAGGCATTCTCCCCGTCATTAGGTGTATTATATCGGATGTTAAAACTCATCACCTTGAGAGGCTCCTGAGGGTTAGCAATAGCCATACTTGTCAGGATAGTAAGTAGTAGGAATCCAGCTAATTTCATGGTCAAGAATAATCAGTTTATGGGTAAGGAAGTATTTCTCTCAGCTTAAGGAAACAATTTATCTGGAAATGCACATTCTTCTTGGGTAGAAAACAAAAGAAATGCCCTCTGAGTACA
>JBCBKZ010000519.1:0-4519 GCA_038520955.1 Bacteroidota bacterium
AGCAACTGGATAAGATCATAGGGGTATTTAATGCCTTTCTGCACCAGGAGGAAGATGTGGTCCATCAGGAAGTAGCGCTGTACAAGCTCCCAACTCACACACTGGTTAATGGGAAGATAGAAGAGATCATGAGGGAGAATGGTGGAAGAATTCTCTCAGTAGAACCTGACTTTCTGGTTATCGAGAAAACGGGTAAGCATAATGAGACCCAGGACTTCCTGGAAAAGCTACAACCTTATGGGGTACTTGAATTTGCCCGCTCAGGTCTGGTAGCAGTCATGAAAAGGAACTATAGTTTGGAAAAATATATCAGAAAAGATCCTGAAGAACAGGTGGAAGCAGAAGCTAAAGCCTAAGAAGGATACTGATTGAAAATTAATCATCTTACAAATTCAACCTAAGCACTCAAAGGAACATGGCAAAAATTAATTTTGGAGGGGTAATCGAAGATGTGGTTACACGAGAAGAATTTCCCCTGGAAAAAGCCCTGGAGGTATTAAAAGACGAAACTATCGCCATCATAGGATATGGAGTACAAGGACCCGGACAAGCGCTTAACATGCGTGATAATGGGTTTAATGTCATTGTAGGACAAAGACAGCCTTCCAAGTCATATGATAAAGCGGTAAAAGACGGATGGGTTCCCGGAGAAACCCTGTTTTCCATAGAAGAGGCCCTGGAAAAAGGGACTGTTATCTTCTATTTGCTGTCAGACGCTGGTCAAATTCACCTTTGGCCTACTGTTAAAAAGCACCTGACTCCTGGTAAAACCCTCTATTTCTCACACGGATTTGGGGTAACCTATAAGGACCAGACAGGCATCATACCTCCTGAAGGGGTAGATGTAGTCCTTGTGGCTCCTAAGGGATCTGGAACCAGCTTGAGAAGACTGTTTGTAGCAGGAGAAGGTCTTAACTCCAGCTATGCTATTTTCCAGGATGCTACCGGAAATGCTAAAGAAAGAGTAATGGCCATCGGAATCGGAATTGGTTCCGGATACCTGTTTGAAACTACTTTTGAGAAGGAAGTATTCAGCGACCTTACTGGAGAAAGAGGAATCCTGATGGGAGCCCTGGCAGGTGTCATGGAAGCCCAGTACGATCTTCTGCGTAAGAAAGGACATTCTCCTTCTGAGGCTTTTAATGAAACAGTAGAGGAGCTTACTCAGTCTTTGATCCGTCTGGTAGCAGAAAACGGTATGGACTGGATGTACGCTAACTGCTCTACCACTGCTCAGAGAGGTGCCCTTGACTGGAGACATAAGTTCAAGGAGGCAACTGTACCTGTATTTGAAGAGCTGTATGAAAGTGTAGCTACAGGAAACGAGGCCAGAATTACCATAGAGGCTAACCAAAGAGCTGACTACAGAGAAAAACTGGAAGAAGAACTGTCTGAAATCCACAACTCTGAAATGTGGCAGGCTGGTGCAGCAGTGAGAAAACTGCGCCCTTCCAAGTAATTCTTCTGCATAAAATGATACACATTATTTCCCCATATCCTGGGGAAGTAATGTGGTTATATACTCTCCTTAGGAGGAGTTAACTCCCAAATTATGGCGGGACCTGATCTTATGACTTCTACTAAAACCAAGATGTTACCCCCTTCACTGATAGTGAAGGCCAGACAGCGCTTATCAGAGGTAGCTGATGCTACTCCTCTGATGTATAACCATAACCTGTCAAATAAATTTGGCTGCCATGTGTGGCTAAAGAGGGAAGACTTACAGGTGGTGAGGTCATATAAAATCAGAGGTGCGTTTAACCGAATGAGTTCTCTGAGTCATGAAGAGCGCCAAAAAGGAGTTATCTGTTCTAGTGCGGGTAATCATGCACAAGGAGTAGCGCTAAGCTGCTTCAAACTGGGAATACATGGAAAGATCTTCATGCCTATTACTACGCCTCGTCAGAAGGTAGATAAGGTAAAGATGTTTGGGCAGGATAAAGTGGAAGTTTTTCTGATAGGGGATACCTATGATGATTCCTATGATGCGGCTATGAAGGAGCTGGAAAGAAGTGGAAGTATCTTTATTCATCCTTTTGATGATGAAGCCATTATAGCAGGACAGGGTACAGTAGGAATGGAAATTCTCAGGGACGCCAAGCAAACCATGGACTTCATCTTCCTGGGCATAGGTGGAGGAGGACTAGCTGCCGGAGTAGGCAGTTATATCAAACAGCTAAGCCCTGAGACCAAGATCATAGGAGTGGAACCAGCGGGAGCGCCTTCTATGAAAGTTTCTCTGGAAAAGGGAGAAGTAGTTGCCCTGGACGAGATAGACAAGTTTGTAGATGGAGCAGCTGTACGCAAAGTAGGCAGTCTTACCTTTTCTATCTGTCAGGAGGTGATAGATGATATTATTCTCGTACCGGAGGGTAAAGCCTGTAGCACAATTCTCCAGCTATATAATGAGGAAGCCATTGTAGTGGAACCAGCAGGAGCCCTCAGCATAGCCTGTCTGGATTTCTACAGGGAGCAGATCAAAGGGAAGCATGTAGTCTGTATCGTAAGCGGAAGCAACAATGATATCACACGTACAGAGGAAATCAAGGAGCGATCTCTGCTGTATGAAGGCCTGAAACACTACTTCATTGTTAACTTCCCACAGAGAGCGGGTGCCCTGAGAGAGTTTCTTACCAATGTCCTGGGACCTAATGATGACATCACTCGCTTTGAGTATATCAAGAAAAACAATAGGGAGAATGCACCTGCCTTAATCGGGATAGAATTGCAGTATAAGGAGGACTATGAAGGACTCATTCAAAGAATGAACGAGTTTACCGTCCAATACCAGATCGTGAATGACGATCCCACCTTATTTAACTTATTTGTTTGATCGGAAAACGGGCGCTTCGTCAACAGAGCTGCCTACAGCTTTCATACTGAAATCCTCTCCTATGGTGTGTATGCTACCACCTGTCTTTTCAGCTATTTCTTTATAGTGAGGATGGATCTTCTCCTGTTCAGTATCACAGAGAATGATATGTACAGGTCTGTTAATCTTCACCAATAACTCCATATCCCTCACCTCGCTTTTATTATCAGCTATGAGAATGATATCCTCATACTTATTGAGGTGGTTAATTCCGGTGAGAACGGCCTCCAGGTCATTCTCTTCAGCATCTCCACCATCTCCTTTTTTCATGACAAAGGCCATAGTTTTGATGATATATTCAAGATCATGGGAAGGGGTCTTATAGATACCACCCGTTTTACCCGGCTTCTTCTGCCAGTTCTTTCTATTATTCCCATCATTGAATAACACCAGGTGCTTAATGCTGGAGTTATTATCCTTCAATTGCTGCTTATGCCAAAGTAGCATTTGAAGGCCGTACTTATACATACTTCCTGTCCAGTCCATGACTACCAGCATATCATTCCAATGCCGGTTTCTTTCCATGACTTTAAAGACAGTTGAATCTTTTATTCTCGCATACCCATTAAGGACGGATCTCATATCCTTAGAAGACTTAATTCTGTCCAGGGTACGTACCTTTCTGGGTCTGTACTTGACTACAAATCCGTGGAAGTATTCTTTTGCCTGATCTTCAGACTCACAGCTGGTCTGTAAGTACATATTCCATCTGATAGTGGGATCATCCTTAAGTTTGGGGTCTAGCTTAAACAGAGCCTCCATCCTGTCATTTAGCAGACTGGAGTAGTCCGTACGCCACTTAGTGGTGTCTACAGGATACATGGTGAAAACGAGATCTATTTCCAGCGCCTTAACATAGGGAGAGCGTTTAATCCAGGCGTATTCTCCCTCTTCTGCCACTTCAGAGCGGGCATAGTTCATTTCGAGTTTTACGTGGGGTGTAAATTGCTCTACTTTGTAATCGGGAACTTCTATTCTCTGAAAGAAAATATTTTTGATCTTGACTATGTCGTCAGCCAATATTTCAGTAGAGAAAAACCCGAAAATCATGATGATACTTGCCAGATACTTCATGACGCAGAAATTTAGATCAAGGATGAACGTACAACTTGTTTGATAGTCAGAGGGTTGATTTGTGCATTCGCTAAATTATGAGCTAGTGTATAAGTAAGTTAAAAATACCTCCAGAAAGAATCAACTCTTCACAAACTGGAAATTTGACCGTTGGGGTAGAATTTTAGATCTCTTTAAGCATAAATCTTACATGGAATTGAAAATACAACCTAAATATCACCCAAAGCAGGCCGTATGACTATATCTTCTACTACGGTTCTTTCTGATAATTGATACGTGTCCCATACCACTTTTCCTATATCTTCTACCGGGATGAATCTTTCATCAGGAAGAGTTGTTCCCTCCCATGAAGCAGTTCTCACCGCACCGGGAAGAACACTTACTACTCTTATATTATACGGTTTTAACTCCTCTCTTAGCATTTTTGAAAAGCCTAATAGTGCAAATTTCGAAATACAATAAGACCCGCCATTAGGATAGGCTTTTAAGCTGGCCACACTACAGATATTGAAAACTGTTCCTGACTGTTTTTCTATCATGGGAGGGAGCAGAATTTTAGATAGGTAATATGCG
>JBCBKZ010000051.1:0-14484 GCA_038520955.1 Bacteroidota bacterium
AAAAAAAATTATCCAATGATACTTGTGGAGTATTTAACATATTGGCATTAATAGCTATATATTTTTATCAATTCGTCATTCATTGAAGACCCATTGTATGATTTTTTTATACTTTTGGCTCAGAAGATGACTGACTAACATTCTTTTTTTGAGAATTTATTACTTGTTCGACTTACTAACTTATTTAAATGGAAGAGAAACTTACCTCACTAATTGAAGCAGGAGATGCAGCGTCCGCATTTGTGGCGAATAACGTCTGGATGATGCTCGCAACTGCTTTGGTATTTATCATGCACCTGGGTTTTGCAGGCGTGGAAGCCGGTTTTACTCAGGCCAAGAATACGGTTAACATCCTATTCAAAAACACACTTACCCCAGCCATAGGGCTTATTACTTATGCGCTGTTTGGGTTTGCGCTCATGTACCCTGGCGATTTTGCCTTGGGATCATGGTTCGGATTCGCTGGTTTTGGACTTAGTGTACCTGAAGGCGGATTAGGAACTGGTTATGCTGATGCTGGTTATACCTACTGGACTGACTTCCTGTTTCAGGGAATGTTTGCTGCTACAGCAGCAACTATCGTTTCTGGTGCTGTAGCTGAGCGTATCAAAATCAGTAGCTACCTTATCTTTACGGTTCTTTTTGTAGGTCTTTCTTACCCTATTATCGGATCATGGCAGTGGGGTGGTGGATTCCTTAGCTCTCTCGGACTGATGGGTGCTGACGGATTCTATGACTTTGCAGGATCTACACTTGTACACTCAGTAGGTGGATGGGGCGCATTAGCAGGTATTATGCTATTAGGACCCAGAATAGGAAAATATAAAGATGGAAAAGTAAATGACTTTCCAGGTTCCAGTGTGCCTTTAGCAGTAATCGGTGTATTCCTACTTTGGTTAGGATGGTTCGGGTTCAACGGTGGTTCTGTACTGTCTGCTGATCCTGCTGCTACTTCCTTAGTACTTGTTACTACTTCTCTAGCAGCTGCTACCGGAGCTATTGGTGGACTGCTTATGGCTTACATTATGTTCAAGCGTCTGGACCTGGGTATGGTACTTAATGGAGTACTGGCAGGATTGGTAGGGATCACAGCTGGTGCTGACCAGATGAGTCCTTATGAAGCTATGTTCATTGGTCTGATTGCTGGTGGTCTGGTTGTACTTTCTGCAGTATTCCTTGACAAGCTAAAGCTGGACGACTGTGTAGGGGCTGTTTCTGTACACCTTACCTGTGGTATCTGGGGAACACTGGCTGTAGGGATCTTCGGAGACATGGCTGGAGTAGGACAGTTTGTAAATCAGCTGGTAGGAGTTCTTGCCTGCGGTGCTGCTGCATTTGGAACTGCCTTCCTGTTCTTCTACGTACTTAAGTCCGCCTTCGGAATCAGAGTATCTGAGGAACACGAGCTTTCTGGTCTTGATAGCCATGAGCACGGAATTAGAGGATACACCATCGTATTTGACGAATAACATATCCACAACGTCAACTTTCTAGAAACCATTATTCAATAGTAGCATTTATTGTCATTTCTAGTAGGTCAGGAGATAACAGCTCCCCCTTATGGGGAGCTCTTGTCCCCAGCCCAAGGGAAAGCCGTGGCAAAAAATGAGGCTCTATTTAACCTAACCTTAGCTTCTAAACCATAAAACAATGAAAATCAAAAACATCTTTTGTCTTTTGACAGTATTGTGTCTTTTCACACAAGCATGGGCACAAGAGGAGTCAGGCCTGAGTATCTCAGGATCAGTAGACACCTATTACAAATATGATTTCTCAAGCACTGGAAACATAGGAACCAGTTTTGCAGACGCACAAAACTCTATCTCTCTGGGTATGATTGACATATTACTGGAGAAAACAGTAGGGAAAGCTTCTTTCGTAGGTGAAGTGGCATTCGGTCCCAGAGGGGATCAGCAGTCTCTTCCAGCTGGGGACGTGAATATTCAAAACCTTTACGTTTCTTATGCACTAAGTGAAGGAGTAACTGTAACAGGTGGTTACATGGGTACTTTCGTAGGATATGAGATCATCTCTCCTACTGGAAACTTTAACTACTCTACCTCTTACCTGTTCACAAACGGACCTTTCCAGAACGCTGGTTTGAAGTTTGACTTCGCACTTTCTGATAATATAGGTCTGATGGTAGGGGTGTTCAACCAGTGGAACGTATATGATGCTGATCCAGACTTAGGTCTAAACAACTTCGGTGCACAGCTTTCTATCTCACCAGTAGAGGGATGGGATGCTTACATAAACTTCACAACGGAGTTTGGTCCGGAAGATGGTCCTAACAACACTGAGATTGACCTGACCACTACTTTCCAGATTTCTGATGACTTCATGTTAGGGCTGAATGCAGCCTATTACACCGATGGAATAGAAGAAGACTCTCGTAGCAGCTCTTTCACGGGTGCAGCCCTTTATGCTAACTATAGCATTTCTGACATGTTTGCCCTGGGATTACGTTATGAGCACTTTGAAGAAAGTGAAGCGTCTGGAATCCTTCTGGAGGGAACTGAGACCTCTGTAGATGCGATTACGCTTTCTGCCAATATAGGTAGTGGACCGCTGGTACTGATTCCTGAATTCAGAACTGACTTCTCAAGCGAAGACATCTTTGTAGATAGTGATGGCGCAGCCACAGGCTCCGCCGCACAATTCTTAGTAGCGGCAGTTTACTCTTTCTAATTTAATTGGTTATTAACAGAGGCTACTCCCATCATCTGATTGAAGATGTATGGGGGTAGTTTCTTTTTTTATGTAAATACTTCCTCACCGGCCTTTGTCTGGGCCTGATAGGATACATATGATCAGGGATATCATCCAGTATGATTAATTTAGGGAACAGCTGGATCTTATGCTTTCTGTTTCTTACCAGGCGGGCCCGCTTATCAGAGGCTGGAGGTCTGAAAACAAAGGCAGGCTTTTCCTTCACAACCTTCTCAGCTATGCCTTTCTTCAGTTTGTGTTTATAATTTTTTTTCAAGAAAGCAGGGGCGCTTTCCTGTGCTAGCAAAGGTAAGCTTGTAGCAAGGAAGGTACCTACCAGTAGTAGGCAAAATACATTCTTTCTCATAACAATACAGACTACCAATATCTAACTGATAGACAGGCAGCTCCATTAATATACAAATCAGACTAGTAAGATGCTGAGAAACTTTTCCACTAGTGAAAATTAGATGTTAGGCCAGAAAAAAGATCTGTTGAAAAAGTAAGTTATCAACAGTCAATTTGATACCAATTTTAAAAAATTGTTGACTATATGTTACAAAATCAAGAATCATTTCTTTACTTTGCTGCCACATACTGATAAGCGGGGTATGTAAGAATTCAGAGTAAGCTTGTAGAAATAATGACTTTTTTCTCAGAGCTTTCAGCTATTAGCTATCCGGCGGTACCATTAGGGACTCGCAATCGTTCGCCCCGCGCACAAACAGACCAGCCAGATCTCCATCGTCCTTCCATCACATTTGTAGTTTTGCCAAATACGGATTTCACGATTTTTCCTATACATAAACCCTTTTTATATTTTATCTAACCAAGTAATATGAGAAAACTATTACTGATTCTCTGTTTAATTCTAGTTGGATGGGGTTACTCTGACGTTTATGCTCAGGGTACTACTTCCTCAAGAATGAACGGTCAGGTATTGAATGAAGCAGGTGAAGCTGTTTCAGGCGCTACCATTCTAGCCGTTCACACTCCTACCGGTTCCAGGTACGGAGCTATTTCTAATGATGATGGTTACTATCGTATCCCCAACATGCAGGTTGGTGGACCTTACACGGTAACTACCAAGTTCCTGGGTTTTGGTGATAATATTCAGCAAGGAATCTTCCTGACATTGGGACAGGCCTTCCGTCTGGATATTGACCTTTCAGAGCAGGCCACTGTATTAGACGAAGTTGTGATTACGTCTACTGCGGGTGACCTATTTGATGGAAACCGTACTGGTTCTGAAACCTATGTGAGTGAAGAAGCCATTAACACTATCCCTACTTCCAGTAGAAGGTTAAATGACTTCCTGAGACTTACGCCTCAGGCTGCTGTAGGTAATGATGGAGCTGTAAATAGTGGGGCTATCTCCTTTGCAGGGGTAAACAACCGTTTTAACGCTATCTTCATTGATGGAGCGGTAAACAATGACATATTTGGTCTGGCTAATACCGGTACTAATGGTGGTCAGGCAGGTATCTCACCTATTTCTCCAGATGCCCTGGAGCAGATTCAGGTAGTACTGGCCCCTTATGATGTAAAATTAGGTGGTTTTGCAGGTGGTGGTATTAACGCCGTTACCCGTTCAGGTACTAACAAACTGGAAGGTTCTGCCTATTACTTCCTGAGAAATGAAGACCTGGCAGGAAAAACGCCTACAGATATTGATGGAGCTAATAGAACTAAACTGGATCCTTTTACTTCTCAGACGTATGGTTTCCGTGTAGGAGGACCTATCGTAAAGGATAAGTTGTTCTTCTTTGTAAATGCCGAGCTGGAAAGACGTGAGGAGCCACGTCCATTTGTTCCTGAGAACTATGCAGGTGCTACCAGCCCTGGAGATATTGTAGGAGTACTAGACCAGATCCGCCAGAGATTCATAGACGACTATGGATATGATCCAGGTGGATACCTAAACTCTCCTCAAACTACCAATGGTGATAAGTTCCTGGTAAAACTGGACTGGAACATCAACGACAACAACAAGTTGACAGTTCGCCACTCTTATGCTAAGGCGGAAACTGAAATCCACCCAGCACCAAGTAACACGACTATCCCATTTGAAAAGACCGGATATATCTTCCCTTCAACTACTAACTCTTCTGCCATAGAATTGAAAAGTACGATTGGGAATAATATGTCAAACAACCTGATTTTGGGAGCTACCATCGTAAGAGATGATAGAGACATCTTAGGTGATCCATTCCCACAGGTAAGAATAGATGACGGTATCGGAACTATCATTGTAGGTACTGATAACTTCTCCTACTCTAACATTGTATTCCAGGATGTGTATACTCTGACTAACAACTTTACCCTGTCAGCAGGTAAGCACAACTTCACCTTCGGTACACATAACGAGTTTTTCCAGATTCAGAACCTGTTTACCATTTTCTCTACTCCTAGATACGAGTACTTCTTTAATGGTCTGAACAGATTCCTAGATGGAGAAGATCCTGACCTTGTACTGTTTGGTCATGAGCAGCTAACTGACGGGCAGACTTCTATCCGTTTCGGTGATGATGCTGAGACCTTAGGACCTACATTCAATGCCCTACAGATGGCATTTTATGCACAGGATGAATGGCAGGTTACTGAAGACTTCAAGCTGACCTTAGGTCTACGTGCTGATATTCCTGTATTCCTGGAAGATCCACCGGTAGTAAATGATGAATTCAACAGATCTACTGTACCAGCTGTAGAGGAGTTCTATGATCTGCAAGGTGCCAGAGCTGCCCTTACCCCAGCTACTCAGGTTCTATGGAGCCCACGTGTTGGATTTAACTGGGATGTAAATGGTGAAAAGAAAACCCAGATTCGTGGTGGTGCAGGTATCTTCACCAGCCGTGTACCTTGGGTATGGCCAGGTGGTCAGTTTATCCGTAACGGAAAGAACTCTGCCTTTACAGTTGTAGCAGGAGTTAACCAGGCGCCTATCTATCCTACTGAGCAGGAATGGGCTGATAACCTCTTTACTTCCACTACTCCTACAGGGGATGTTGACTTGTTTGTAGAAGATTTCAAGTATCCTCAGATTTTCAGAGCAAGTGCTGCTGTTGACCAGAAGCTTCCTTGGGGACTTCAGGGTACTGCTGAAATTACTTTCACCAAGACCATTAACAACATTGATGTTCAGAACGTCAACCTGAGACCTAGTGTTCAAAATCAGGCAGGTGCTGATAACAGACCTCTGTTTGACTACGACAACCCTATAGATCCTACTTATAATGATATCATCCTGGTAGATAATACTAATGATGGATATACCTTTAACTTCACAGCACAGCTGACAAAAGCATTTGATAATGGAT
The DNA here is from genome assembly GCA_038520955.1 of Bacteroidota bacterium. Classification (GTDB taxonomy): domain Bacteria; phylum Bacteroidota; class Bacteroidia; order J057; family J057; genus JBCBKZ01. The sequence goes on from JBCBKZ010000051.1 coordinate 6,027, forward strand.
TCACAGGTAGCATTGCCTACTCTTACACTGATGCTGAAGCACTGTTTGATGGAGCTGGATTTATCAACGGTACTAACTGGGAGAATGTACTGAGTATACAGGGTAACAACAACCCATCTGTAGCACGTTCTATCTACTCAGCAGGTTCTCGTATTACTTCATTCATGTCATACAGAGCTGAGTATGGAAATAACTTTGCTACTACCTTCTCTCTATTCTACACTGGTAGAGATGGTACTCCTTATACGTATGTATATGATGACCCTATTTCTGACCTCTCTAACAACCTGGACATTAATGATATGATTTATGTTCCAGCTAGTCAGGGCGAAATCAACTTAGTAGACATAGACGGTGGACCTACCGCTGCTCAGCAGTGGGCTGCACTTGATGAGTTCATTTCTAATGATGACTACCTAAGTGGAAGAAGAGGAGATTATGTAGAGCCTAACAAAATCCGTACTCCTTTTGAGCACGTACTGGACCTGAAAATCATTCAGGACTTCTACGTAATGCAGGGAGGAACCAAGCATAACCTTCAGTTAACGCTGGACATCTTCAACTTCACCAATATGCTTAACAAAGATTGGGGTAGAAGATATTTTGTATGTGGAAACAGATTCCCACTAATCGAGTCTACGCTTAATGATGGTGTAGCTGAATTTACTTTCACAGATCCAGGTGATACTTTCAGTATCGTACAGTCAGGAACTTATTCTGCTAGATGGAATGCCCAGTTTGGTGTTCGTTATAGCTTCTAGTTTCTGTACTTATACATAAAAAAACAGACTGCTTTTCAGCAGTCTGTTTTTTTGTGCCTAATATCCCAGTAAATCTCTTTTCTTAGCCATTATCGAAATAAGGTTATACTTCCTGAACGCGTATATTGATATCCTCTAGCCTCCAACACATCCAGGCTGAAGACATAAACTCCCTCAGGAGCAGAGGCACCGTTAACCTTCCCATCCCAGGTAGGCTCCTTACCGGTATTTTCAAAAATCAGGCTCCCAAATTGATTGAAGATCTTCAAGGTCATTTGTTCTATGCCCAGAAACTTAAACTTGAAAACATCATTATGCCCATCCCCATTTGGGGTGAAGGCATTGGGTCCAAATAGCTGAGACCTGATTATATCCATATAGGAAAAAGACATAGTGTCTGTACACCCCAACTCATTGTAAGCGATTAGCTCTACTGTGAAAAGTCCCACCTCCCCATAAGCATGGGAGGGATCTTCTTCTTCTGAAGAGTTTCCATCTCCAAAATTCCAATAATAGCCAGCGGCTGACTCGCTCTGATTAAGGAATAAAATCTCATCCTGGATAAATGCAGAATCAGTATTTGGACTAAACATGGCTTGAGGATAGGGAGTGGTAGTAATAGTCATAAAAGCGGTATCCCCGGCACAGCCTTTATCTGAATATGGAATCACCCAATAGTCAGTGGAGTTCTGAGGTGAAACCTGTATGGTATCCATTGGCTCTATGGTACTCCATACATGGGTAGTTCCTCCAAATGCACCTAGTGATATGGTATCCCCTTCACAAATACTGCTATCTGGACTTATGACAGCATTAGGGCCATTGTGCGTGATGACATAAACTGAGTCTGTACCATAACAGCCTGCATATGTATACCCTTCTAATACATACAAAGCGGGAACAGAAGGGTTTATGTTAACAGTTTGTGCACTTGGGTCAGGGAAATCAAAGCCCGGGGTCCACCTGTAAACATCCGCCCCACTGGCTTCAAGGATAACAGGCTCATCACTACACACCTCAGTTTCAGAAACGTATATTTGAACTTCTGGCAGGGTATTTACCACTACCTCCATTTGATCAGTATCTACACACCCCTCCTCATTTGTGACCGTCAATGTGTAAGTGGTAGTTAGGTTTCCAGAGAAGAAGGGATTGTTTACGTCTGGATCAGACAATCCAATAGAAGGAGACCATGAAAACCTATCCCCTTCCCCACCACCTCTCAGACGAACCATTTCTCCTAAGCACAAGGCCAAATCTTCTCCGGCATCAGCTCTAGGGACAGGTCTTACTTCAACTGTCAGTGTATCCGTTCTCACACAGCCATTTAGATCAGTAATCTCAACAGTATAAAGCGTTGTTTTTCCGGGGTATGCGAAAGGATCAGCAAGCACAGTATCAGATAGGGTCAGATGGTTGTCCCATAGATAAGAGACACCCCCATCCGCCATAAGCTGTACAGAATCTCCCTGACAAATAGAAGGTCCCGTAATCATACGGGCAGCTGCAACGGAAAAAATCCCTACTTCTATGGCACCCTCATTTACACACCCAAACTGGTCATAAGTGGTAAGAATGTATGAGGTAGGGATAGCCGGAGAAGCTAAGGGGTTGATGACGGAAGTATCTGACAAAGAAGAATGGGCCTCCCATCTGAGGGTTCCCTCTCCCCTACCATAAAGGGGAAGTTGGGTACCGGGGCAAATAGTAGTATCATTCCCTGCGAATACTGGAGGGGGAGTTTTATAATGGAAAGTATACACGGCTGAGGCCTGGCATAAGTTGCTTGCATAAGTCACCATTATGTTCTCCCCATCCAGTACACTTATACTTTCAGGGTTTTGAATTTCATTTCCAGTTTCATCTATATAGGTAAACACACCTTGAGGAAGGGAAATAGCTGCTTCATACAGTGTCAAGTCTATAGAATCTGCATTCTCCCGACAAACCTCAATTATTTTAGATGGGATCTCAATACTAGGTTGTACTACAAAATTCAGTATAGCTGAATCCGCACAAAGGGTAGCTATATCCAGGAATACCACATTAACCATGGCTCCGTCAAAGGCTTGAAAAGCATCTGGATTAGCCAGCGGATTCCAGTTCTCATCATAGTAGGAGAATGTTCCCTCTATCCTCCTGACATTCATGAGCTCTTCATAGACAGATAAGGCTATCTCTCTGGAATCATCTTCACACAGTCTGGCTTTCTGTGAAAGTATTAAAGGGGCAGGATTAACCGTAACTCTGACAGAGTCTACATCCGTACATCCTCTTCCATCTGTCACTGTCAATTGGAAATCTGTGGTATGGACAGGCTGGAGAAATGGATTAGCAGCAGTTGAAGTCGACAAACCTTCTGCCGGGGACCAATCATAGCTTTGCCCACCAGAACCCTGAAATTGGATATTTTCTCCCGGACAAACTACCTGATCTACCCCCGCATATGCTTCAGTAGTGGTTACATAAAACCCTAAGCAAATATTCCCACTAAATCCATGTTCGTTAGCTACGGTCAGATGAATGATATCAAGGCCTTCCTCTTTAGCCGTATAGGCAACTCGCGTATCATTAGCGGCAAAGCTTATGGTTCCTGTACCCTGGCTCCCTGATACAATCTTGTGTTCATTTCCGCAACTTTCCACCCATAAATCATGCATAACTGTCGTACCCAAGCAAATGGTATCTACCAGATAATAAGCAGTGGGCAAAGCCTGTTCAGGATCAAGGACATCTACTCTGGCACTATAGTCAGAATAATATCCGTAGGCACCTGTTCCGTTTAAGCCAACTAACTGACCTACATGCATGTACTCATCTGAGCTGACCACATTTACCTTATTGGGAATCGTATTCTGATCAAAATACACTGCTGAAAAGCCCGGATAGCCAGGGACGTTGTTAGCTATCCCAAAGTTAGTAAAGGGTTGACCGTCAATTTTTAAACTATTGAGGGCATTATCGGGTGCTATGATGTACAAATCGTTAAGGGTACCCGGCTCCAAAAATTTGGGGACTGCAGCAGATTTTACGCCCGTACATTGCTGGGAACTGATGGGAGGAAGCACTGCCATCCCAAACTCTCCTTGTTGTCTGGAAAGGGCCAGATTACCAGAAACCTGGTAGACATAGACTTCTTTAGAAGTACGTATGTAATGAGGATCTCCCTTTTCTCCTTCTATGTTTAATACTTTGTATTCTCCGGCATTAAGGGTAGCTCTTGGAAAAGGATCTCCATCCATAAATACCTGGGTCCCATCCATGATAGCCACTACCATAGCATAATCATGACGGGAACTTGGAAACCCTCCTCTGATACAGACATAGTGTTTTCCCAACTTTGTAAAAGGAATAGCTAGATCTCCCCCAGCTTCCCTGTTTCTGGTCCTATTAGCATCCGTGTGCTGGGTTCCCACAAAAACTGAAACAGGTTCATTGGCTGCTACAAGGGTACCCGTTATGTGATGATTGTGATTCTCTGGATGAAAAAGAATGGTTTCACCTGCATTTAGTACTGTAGTAAATGGGAGTGTCACGCCATCAAGAGGAAAAGGGCTTTCATCTACTTTAATAGTCGTACTGTCTTTAGTAGCCATGATAGAGAAGAAATGTCTCTCTTCATTCACGGCATTTCCTCTGGCTCTAACTGGAGAAGCCAATCTAAAATTCCGCCCCAGGGCACCATTCCCTTTAAGGTTGGCCAGCATTCTGTTAAATCTGTTGGAGATTCTGTAAAGGGGGGAAATAGGCACATCGGAAGTAATGATCAATCCTTTATTCCTTTCAATGGTATTAATTTGCTTGGTTACGACTATGTCATTAGGGAGATTTAACTCATATGGTGCCTCTGAGGAAACCAGGATATCCTGAGTAAAGGTCCCATCAGCATTGGTTAGGTTTACTTTTGCTTCAGGAAATGCCGTACTCAGAAAAAGACTATGTGGGAAACCTCTTCTGTTATTTCTCCAGACTGAAGGCAGAAAGTACTTGAGACCCGGATTTCCACAACTAAATTCTTCACTATCTGCACAGTCTACATCATCTTCATCTATGTATCCGTCTTTGTCGTCATCTATTCCATTATTACATATTTCAGCTACACAGTTCAGGATTTCAGGTTGGATTACATTTGAGACAAGCCTACATGCTCTTTGATCGATACTCCCCTTTTCCGCCACCACAACCCTAAACATCATTTCAGCTGAAGGAAATTCGTACACTAGAAAAGGAAAATATTCTCCTGGGATATCTAACCACCTTTTTCCCCTATCTTCACTTCTTTGCCATTGGTATTCAGGAGTCAACCTGCTGGAATCAACCGAATGTATACTGAGAAATAACTCCTCCCCCACACAAATACTCTCTTCTCCGGTAATCTCAATTATCTGATCGCTACATAGCCGAAAGGAAATATCATCTATGGCAATATCATTTCCTTCACATCCTTCTCCGTTGAGAATGGAAATTCGGACTACTCCAGAGACAGAAGAAATAAACGCTGCATGTACCTCTTGCCACTCTTGGCTGGTCATTTCTGTGTATGGCATCAACCTTTGACCATTTACTCCGAAACTAATGCTAGGAGGAATTTGTCCTGCAGCACTTATGTTTTTCATCCAGGCCGAAAAGAAATAGCGTTGTCCGGCACATACCACAATGTCCTGGTACCAAAGAGCCGCTCCCTCTACTTCATTGGGATTTGCTACCAGGAAATTTCCTTTACCAGTGGTATGGTCATTTTGAGAGCCTGTAGCTACGGAGGTGTTGCTTATGTCTAAGGGATCAGAATTGGTATAAGAACCCGGACTTCCGGACCCTCCATAATATTGCAGGTTAGTTAGGTTGGTAGACTTACCCACGGCAAACCAGCCTGTAGTCGGACATGCACCACCTTGGGGATTGTTCCTGCCTCTTCCAAAATCACTTGAGAATCCAAAGTACCCTTGTTCAAAATCACCATTTAGCACTAAGTTTTCTCCAAGGGATTGGCAGGTATTATCTGTGCTGCAAACGTAGCTCCCTACACAGTCTCCATCTTCACAATCAATCATACCATCTCCATCATCATCTATTCCGTTTGCACAGATTTCAGCTGTAAAAGGAGTAAGGATATAATGACCAGCAAGCTCAGCTTTTTCTTTTGTCCCATCCATGTGACAATTTCTCTTCTCCGGATTGTTTAATCCTAAACTGGCTGTGGTCAGGCAAGTTTGAAACAAAAGGAAAAGAAAGAATCCTGGCTGGCAAACTTGTATGGCCCTCCCAACCCTTTTTATCGATCCAAGTAATTTCGAATCAAATTCTCCTTTCGTAAAGAATATTTTCTCCTCTTGAAACTGGAAGTCAGCTCTTCCAAAAATAGCGCTCTTCATTGGGTATTTTTATGCGTATGGTTGTAACATCTCTCAGGCACTGATAGGACATAGTTATCCATCACCAATAGTGCACCTATTGGACAGGCCTGGTCTTAGGTTATGATTCTGGAGTATGATGTAATACACTGTCAAGCAGTCTACCTAACTAGATAGAAGGTAAAGTACCTGAAGAGTAGAGTGTAAATTATGGTAGAGAAGTACAGGTAAGTGCATCTAAGGATGGCACTAAAGGTTGGGTTGAGTTAGCTACACGGGATATCGTGTAAAAGGATGGGGATAATCTGAGCTTATTGAACATAGTAGGAGCTAACTCCTTTCTGACACTAGTTAGCCATTTTATGATTAGGTCTGACTAAGAAAACCTCAAATTGAAATTTTCCCTGCTCCAATTGCAGAAAATACCACTTAAACGTAATTTCCAATAAAATGGACATAAATTAACTAACTAGTTAATCAAAATTAAAAGGGGCCTACTTTATGAAAACTCTTCGTTTGATTAGGATAAATCTCTCACCTCAATAAGGTAATATTCCCTACCCGGGTGTATTTGTATCCTTTGGTTTCTACTACCTCTAGCCTGTAGACATAATTCCCGACAGGAACAGGTACTCCATTCATGGTCCCATCCCAGGCAGGCTCTTTGGAGGTTTCCTCGAATACAAGGTTCCCAAAGCGATTGAAAACCTGCATGGTCATTCTTTCTACCCCCATAGCCATAAACCTGAATACATCATTCAGCCCATCTCCATTTGGAGTGAAGGCATTGGCACCTATGACCTGGGCTCTGATAATATCCAGTGGAGAGAAACTGGTAGAGTCTTTACAACCTAACTCGTTGAAGGCAATCAGCCTTACCGTATACTTCCCCATCTCATCATATAAGTGAGAAGGATTTTCTTCCCTGGAGGTAGTCTGATCTCCAAAATCCCATAGATAGTCTAAGGCATACTCACTCTCATTGAAGAAGGCTAGTTCTACAGGCACAAAGCCTGAGTCTGCTTCTGGGCTAAACATAGCTAGCGGATAAGGGATGGTACGCACAAAAGTAAATGCGGTATCACCCGGACATCCTTTATTAGAATACGGTATCACCCAATAACCGGTGGAAGCCGTGGGGGCTACCTGTATAGTATCAAGTGGTTCCGCCGTACTCCAGTCAAAAGAAGCTCCTCCGGAAGCTCCTAAGGAAATGGTATCCCCCTCACAGATACTACTATCTGATCGAACAAGCGCATTAGGGCCGTGATGGATAAGAATAAAGGCAGAATCTCTGGCTATACAGCCAGCAGCACTCCGGCCTTCCAATATATAGAGTGAGGGAACTGAGGGATTAACCGTGGTTTTAGGTGCTGTAGGGTCTGGAAACTCTGACTCAGGTATCCACCTGTAAGTACTGGCACCTGTTGCCTCGAAATCTACTGGATCATCCTTACATATCTCTGTTTGAGAAAAAATGGCCTTTACCTCAGGAAGCTGATGGACAGTAACTGTTATAGAGTCTGTATCTAAACAGCCCTCAGCGTTAGAAACTGTCAGCACATAAGTAGTGGTTTCTTCTCCCAAGAATACCGGACTGGAAATGGTCGCATTAGATAAGCCTACGGAGGGAGACCAACTGTAGGAAGCTCCTCTACCTCCCCTGAGTCTGGCTATTTCTCCAATACAGACATCCACATCATCCCCCGCATCTGCCGTAGGAATGGATCTTACGTTCACCTTCAGGGAATCACTCCTCTTACAGCCATTAGGATCTGTGATCTCTACCGTATAGAGCGTGCTAATACCAGGATTAGCCATAGGGTTAGCTGAAGTAGGATCAGATAAGCTCAGCTCATTATCCCAGGCATAGGCTGTTCCTCCACTGGCATATAACTGGACGGAATCTCCCTGACAGATAGAAGATTCAAAAATCAGACTGGAAGGCAGTACCGTATGTAAGTCTACTACTACTGTGTCCCTGTCTTCGCATCCAAACTCATCCTGAACCGTCAGTACATACTCAGTGAGAGTTGTGGGATAGGCCATGGGATTAGCAATGGTACTATCAGATAAGGTAGAATCTGCAGCCCATTTGAGAATTACTCCCCCAGAACCATATAGAGGTAAGCTTTCGGTCGGACAAATACTCGTATCATTCCCGGCAAAGGCTACTGGTGGAGTTCTGTATCTAAAGGTGTAGGTAGCATTAGCGTCACACAGATCACTTACATAGTTCACCCTAACATTCTCTCCGTCTTGTATGTCTATGTCTTCTGGAGAAGTAATCACCTCACCCGCCGCATTAAAGTAGGTATAAACCCCTGCTTTGTTGGAAATTATGGG
>JBCBKZ010000520.1:0-4518 GCA_038520955.1 Bacteroidota bacterium
AGAATAGCTCATAAGAGTAGTTCTTGAGTTGTGGAGCTATGATGACAAACTCAAGAACTACTCTTATGAGCTATTCTATGTAGTTCATGGACTGGATATCTATCCACTGGAGATCTTCTGGAGTGATCAGAAGTTTAAGCCCATTTACACGGTAAGAAATGAGGCAGACTTCCTGGAGTCTCTTAAGCAGGTTTTTGCTGACCCTAAAACCTTCAAAGTCATTCAGGCTTTGTACACCCAGATAGCATAAAAAAACCCACTTGTCATACAAGTGGGCTTATCATTTCATCAGATTATTCTCTCTATACCTCCAGTAACATCCTGGAAGGATCTTCTAATCTCTCTTTTATTCTATAGAGGAAGCTCACCGCTTCTTTTCCATCTATGATTCTGTGGTCATAAGATAGTGCCAGGTACATAATAGGTCTTATTTCTACCTGACCATTTATCGCCACAGGTCTCTGGACTATGTTGTGCATCCCCAAAATGGCAGACTGCGGAGGATTAATGATAGGCGTGGATAGCATAGATCCAAAAATACCCCCATTGGTAAGGGTGAATGTTCCCCCCTGCATATCCTCAATGGAAATTTTATTCTCTCTTGCTTTCAGGGCATAGTGAAGTACCGCCTGCTCTATCTGGAAAAGGCTCATCATATGTGCATCCCTGATCACTGGAACGACCAGTCCTTTTGTCGTACTTACCGCTATGCCTATATCCGCATAGTCATGAAATACCATTTCTTTTCCGTCTATCTGTGCATTTACTGCCGGAAACTCCATTAAGGCCATGGTAGCCGCCTTAGTAAAGAAAGACATGAATCCAAGTCCTACTCCGTGCACTTCCTTGAACTTCTCCTTATACTTCTTTCTCATGTCCATGATGGCTGACATGTCTACCTCATTGAAGGTAGTCAGCATGGCAGTATCATTTTTCACAGAAACCAGCCTCTCAGCTATCTTACGTCTGAGAGAACTCATCTTTTCTCTTCTCACCCCTCTGGAAGTTCCATTGCTTACCACCGGCATAGCTGGAATAGGCCTTGGGGCGGGCTTATCTTCTTTGGCTGCAGGCTTAGGAGCTGGCGCTTCTTTTAACTTATTGACTACATCTGCCTTAGTCACTCTTCCTCCTCTTCCGGTACCATCTACAGTGGATGGATCTACCCCTTTCTCTGTCATCATTTTCTGAGCCGAGGCTGAAGGATGCCCCTTGGCATAACTTTCTGTGCTAGGTGCAGCTGCGGCTACAGGCTCAGTTGATGGCGCACTCTCCTTAGTAGCAGGTGCATCATCCCCTTCTCCACCGGCAGGAGCAGCTTCAGTATCTATCTTACCTATAACCTGTCCTACGTTTACGGTATCTCCTTCTTCTGCAAGAATTTCTATTTTTCCTGCGGCTTCAGCATTTACCGTAAGGGTGGCTTTATCTGAGTTTATCTCTGCTAACTCATCATCCATTTCTACTACTGCCCCATTCTCTACTAACCAGGCTTCTATCTCTACTTCGGTGATAGATTCTCCCGGGCTGGGAACTTTTATCTCTATAATCATGAAAAAATGTTAATTATGTTTAGAAGACTCCTAACAGTGGAAGTTATAGCCGTCCTGATAGCATCAAAGTTAGTATAATTTTACCAAATGGATATAAGAGAAATGGACTGATTTATCTCAGGCGAGAACGAAAAAATTCCAATCCCATATAAGCACCTAAAGCTCCAGTCATATCTATCAGTACATCTGTGTAATGTCCTAATCTGCCAGGGATAAAAATCTGATGAATTTCATCACTTATGGCATAGACTAAAGTGATGACCAAACTTAGAACTATTTGCTTATTTCTATCCTGATTTCCCATACATGCTACATAGGCAAAAAGGAAGAGAATCCCGTATACGGTGAAGTGGGCTGCTTTTCTAATGATGAAGGGAATATTCAACGCTTTAAGGGTTTCCACCTCTAACTGAAACACATTCAGTAGGTAGACCATCCAGTCTGATAAAGCTTGAGAGTCCTCACCTGGTTGGTGAGAAAGGAAGAAAATGATAGACATCCATATCAGCAGGGGAAGAAACTGAAAATAATTTTTCTGTAGCAGATAAGCTTTGCCCATAGACATTTCTCAACTTGTGCTTGAATTACCTCCTTCTACGTCTGTAAAACAAGTGAGTTTACAGGAGTAGAATACAACGAAAATGGCACATGGAGTAAAGCAGAAAAGTTTCTTCAAGGGAGAGATTCATTGAGTTCTTAAGAGTCAGAACTCAAAAGTTATCAATTTTTCTTTTTTTCAATGCTCTTACAGCTCGTAGTATTCTTAAAGTAATTGAGAGAAGAAAAAGAGGCCGTAGTAGTCGGGTACTTTTGCTCACTGTCTTCTTCTGTTTCTACTAATACACAAACGCCCATCTCTACGGGTTTTGACTCCTCGTCTTCTAACGCATATTGCTGCTTAAGCTGATCATAGGAACTCCCCATGATAACAGGAGAGAAAAAGGCGGATAGCGCCTTAGGATAAATTCCTACCTTTTGTAATGAGGAGGACCATAGCGGAAAACTTGCTCCCACTATAAAAACATGCATCACCAATGCCAAAGAAGTAATTAAATGCCAGGGATACTGCTTCCTTAATCGGTATGCCCCGTATTCCTTTTCTCTATTCTCGAAAAGCATTTCGTCTAAATCTGCCAATATGTGCTTGTCCTTCTTCATGAATGCTATAGTCAATTATATGGAGATAGCTTTAAAAAGCATTGCTATAGATAAGTCTTTTTTGCCCTAGTTATCAGAAGAATAACCAAAGATAAGGTGGAAAAAAAGAACTCTTTCTTTACAGTAAATCTACGCAAATCTAAGCCTGGGTGGGTAGCTAAAGAGGATGCTTTCTTGACAGTTCTCCCACTAATTTTGTGAGTAGAAATTCTGAAACATGGCTTTTTACTTTAAATGTAGAATTTCTTGGATATAAACCTCCCATTCTTCTGAATTTTAGCGAATACTTTTTTTACTTTGATCTATCGTTTTCCGTTACTAGTGTATACTAGGGTCACCGCATACTGAGAATAGGCTTGTTGTATGACGAATTTACATTTCTTACGCATCTGTCTTTCCTTGATTTGGATGCTTTCATTTTCCTTTCTCTCTTCTTCTGTTTACTCCCAAACCGTAGGTGCCCTAAAACTGGAACTGGAAAAGTTAAAGAATGATCCTGCCCTGGCGCATTCTCACTGGGGTGTATGTGTGATGGATGCGGAGTTAGGAAAGCTACTGGCGGAACACCAATCCCAACATAACCTCATCACGGCTTCTACCATGAAGGCCCTCACCACGGCTACGGCCTTGTCCATGCTGGGACCAGACCATACATTCACCACCAAACTGGAATATGCCGGAAAACTATTACCTGATGGAACGCTGGAGGGAGATCTCTTCATCAGAGGATCTGGAGACCCCAGTCTGGGCAGTAACAGGTTTTCTCCTGAGCAGGGAATGGAGAGAGTTCTTTTCAGATGGACGGAAATCATCAAAGCTTCTGGGATAAAGCGTATTCACGGAAGAATCATTGGGGATGCGGGTGTGTTTGACTCTCAACTTACACCTGGAGATTGGGGCTGGTCAGATATGGGAAACTACTATGGAGCAGGTGCCGCAGGACTTAATATGGCGGAGAATACCTACAGGATCATGTTCAAGCCTGGTGCATATGTCGGCGCCAGGACCTCAGTAGTGAAAACTATTCCTTTCATAAAAGACATCATTTTTTCCAACGAGGTGACCACGGGGAAAGTAGGATCAGGAGATAATGCCTATATCTATGGAGCTCCTTACACTAACCTCAGGTACCTGAGAGGAACCATTCCAGCAGGTGTTTCTACCTTCACCATCAAAGGTTCTGTTCCTGATCCGGCATTGTTTGCAGCGAGAATGCTCAAGAATGCCCTTTCAGAGCAGCAAGTATTTACTTCGGGAGTCTCCACTACTGTCAGAGACCTCAAAATCAGACAAAAATCTTTACCTGAGAATAGAAAGCTGCTGTATACTCACTTTTCTCCCAAGCTTAAGGACATAGTAAAAGAAACCAATGTCTGGAGCATCAATATGTATGCAGAAGCGCTACTTAAAGCGCTCCCTAATACTCAGCAAAAACAAGGGAGTACCTATAATGGAATTTCTACCCTCAAAAAATACTGGAGAAACCAGGGCGTAGATATGACCGCTAGCCTTATTAAAGATGGAAGTGGACTTTCTTCTAGTAACTCAGTTAGCCCATACCTTATGACCCTCATGCTTACCAAGGTCTTTAATTCTCCCGTTAAAGAAAGTTTCTTTGATTCTCTGCCTGTAGCGGGAAGGAGTGGCACCTTAAAAAGAACAGGAAGAGGAACCTATGCAGAAGGCAGGGTCCACGCCAAGTCAGGTTCTATCGCTAATGTGCGTGCCTATACAGGCTATGTAAAAACAGTGGGAGGAGATACGCTAGCTTTTACCATTACCTTTAATCAGTATGACCTGTCTTATT
>JBCBKZ010000521.1:0-4512 GCA_038520955.1 Bacteroidota bacterium
TTTGGGCTTTCGTTCCGGTGATGCTATTTACCTATACTGAGGTTCACGCTATTGAAGGACTAAAAAGCATATAACTCCCACATATGTCCAAAATACCCGAAAGCCGCTGAGCGAAACTGTTGGCTTTTAAAGACGCTAAAAAAGGCTGTGAGATCCACCTTTTGACATGGCTTTCTGTAAGGGCCGTCAGGAACTAAGCTTACCATCAAGACTCCCCCCAAAACGGATAAGGAAGAGGTCAGTACAAAGACTGACTTCCAGGGAAAATCACTGGTAAGATCTTTAAGTAGATGTGGGAAGGCAGTGCCTACTACCAGGGCTCCAACCAAAAATCCCAAAGACTTACCCAATCCTTCTTCATAATAATCGGCTGCTATTTTCATTCCTACCGGATAGATTCCTGCGAGGAAAAAGCCTGTCATAAACCGAATTAGGAGAATACTCCAGAGAGAATTCCCTTCCCAAATGATTCCCAGATTGAAGACTGCGGCTAATGCGGCACTTACGAAAAACACTTTAGAAGGGGAGAATCTGTCTGCTATGGTTAAGATGGCAAAAACCAATGTTCCTGCGATGAAGCCCAATTGAATAGCAGAAGTCAGATGGCCTAAGGCACTTTCCTCCAAATCAAAAGTAAGGAGCAGATCCTGTATCACGCCATTTCCAGCAAACCATAGTGAGGTACAGCAGAATTGAGCGATGACAATGATGGGTAAAATATGTTTGGGAGGCTTCATCATGTTCCAACTTTCTGGTAATCTCAAAGGTAGATGAGGCCTATTGGGCGCTTACCAATGGCCATGATTATTCACACAGGAAAGAACCTGTATGCTTTCTTCATGTAGGTTGGAAAAGGATTTCTCCTTCAAAGGGTAGACCTTAAGATAAGAACTTCTGTCTTTATCTATCGGCTTACATAAGAATATACCAAAAGGAGACGCGACCGTTTGTAAACAAGCAGACGATTATCTTCTCACATGATATGAGTTACTAGCTGATAGCCTTTACTTTCTCTGTGTGAACAAAGAGAATGTTTCCCAAAGCATCATATCCGCCAAACACTTCTTCCTTGTCATGCATAACGGCTTTTCCATGGAACCCTATAAGGGTGAGGTCTGCATCCTTGGACTTCTCATTGATGATGGCCTTGGTACTGGCCTGTTCATTTCTGGAGATGAATACCACATTATTAGGAGAAATGGCCAATCTTCCGGCGCTGATCATGTTCTGCAGATTTTCCTTCTGCTTAGCTATTTCTTTCTCAGGATAAATGGCAAAGATCTTAATCTCTCCACCCTTCCATTCTGGATGTCCTAAAATGATGTATGCCAGCAGAATCATAAGGTTTCCGTTCTCATAATCATCCAGGGTAATCCAGATGTGTATTTGGTGCTTGTACCCATAGCCCTTGGCGGTACTTGCCAGTATACATATATCGAAATCCGCAGCACGAATCAGGTTGTAGTTACTGATAATATCCTGAAGTTTATCCAGATCATTTCTGGCAAACTCAAACAGTATCATGTTGTTGTCCTGGCCAGAGATACCGGGTAACTGCAACACCTGAGCTACAGCTGTGGTATAGGATGGACTGATAAGAGTATCTACAAATACGTTACTCTTAGAGATCTTTATCCTCTTCAGTAGTCGTTTCAGTACTTCTTTAGACTTCAGGACAGTTTCTTTGGAGTAATAGCCGTCGATAAGGTGGATGAAGGTTCCAAACCCATATCGGTAGGAAATGAATCTCACCATATCAAAGGGAGACATCCGCTGAAAAGAATCTCTGGAGATACACACCATGGAGGGCACCCAATACTCCTCATCTTGTTCTTCTTCCACCCCGGCTACTGATTTCTGCAGAGTAACTCTAAGTGTTCGGCTGATCTGGAAAATCACTCCCTGGAAGATCCTAACCATCCCTTGTTGGGAAGGATTGTAGTTACTTACCCAGAAGTAGATAGCTACCATCAATACTATAGATCCAATGGCGTAGGTACTTTTCATCTGGAACATGAGCCAGAAACACAGGATGGCTCCGGGAAGTGAGATATACCACCGGGAGTTGAAAGAGGGTCTGTAGGCCGGATTAGCTGCAAAGTGTTCCAGGAAGCTAATCAAACAGATGGTTCCATAGGTTACCATGAAGAACATGGAGATGATCTCTGCCACGAAATCCACATCTCCAAACAGCACAAAAATAAAGGCAATGAAAATGGTGAGTACTGAGCCATTTATAGGTTCTTCATCTTTATCCCTGATCTTTGCCAGCCAGGCATTTCCCTTTTCAAAGGGGAACACCTTGTCCAGACCTAATGCCTGTAAGGTTCTAGGTGCCACCAGAATAGATCCCAGGGCAGATGAAATAGTAGCTGCCGCTAAGCCAATGGGGACAATGGGGCCCCATAAAGCCACATCCGACATCACCAACACTTCCTTATTTGCCAGCCTCTCTAGTGGGATGGAGAATGACATCTTTATGGCAACTGCTATGTAGATCAGCATACCTACAATGGTGGCAGCCAAAGTACCTAATGGGATAGATTTGCCGGGATCTTTCAAATCCCCAGATAAGCCTAATCCAGCAATGATACCGGTAAAGGCCGGGAATATGATGGTAAACACCATGAAGAAAGGTGCCGGTCGGGAGTCTTCCCGAGAAGCATCCGGGAACATCTCTCTATACTTAGCCGGATCAAAAGTATCTGTCAGTAAGGAACGCCATGAACCTGGTTGATATTCAGTGGTACCTGCAAAGAATAATAAGAGAGAAACAAATAGAATGAATGAAACCAGGTAAAGAAGGTTCATTCCCGAATTAGCCCCTCTAGTCAGGACCAACAAGCCCAATAAGGCCATGGTAGGAATACTGACCAGCCGGAATCCCATGTGGTTAATCACCATTCCAAACTCCCCTTCTACCCATTCAAAGATAGGACCCGTGGATTGGGCAAAGGCGATCACATAAAAGGCTACACTTATGGCCTGAGAGAAGTACAGGGCAATCCCAATGGCTCCTCCAATATTGATTCCAAAGGAACGAGAGATAATGTAATAAGCCCCTCCTCCTTCTACTCGCTGGTTAGTGGCTATTTCTGCTATGGCTAAGGCGGTAGGGATGGTAACTAGGTGCCCAATCAAAATGATGGAAAGGGTACCCAGAAGACCGGTATGACCTACTGCCCATCCAAAACGGATGAAGAGAATCGCACCCAGGATGGTACATACAGAGGTTAGAAAAACTGGCAGGGTTCCAAATTTCTTTGCCTGACTCATTGGAACTATATTTTAGCGATCCAATTTCACATAAATCTTTAGCAAAACCTATCCCTTCGGCAGAGAAAAAATATTGTTAAGCCCATACTTTTGTCCCTTCAGAACAATTCTGGCAAATATCTATCTGCGAACGGGAGGTCAATAGCTGCTTTCTAAAATCCTGATACCCTTCTGATTCCCAGATTTCCCGCATGGAATTAGCTGGAAATTCTCCCATGATATACTGGGCATCTTTATCAAAACAACAAGGGAGGACTTTCCCATCCCAGGTGATTTCCATCCCCTGCCACATCTTCCAGCATTGATTCTCCAGCTTATTTTTTATCTCATATGTACCCTCAGCATTCTTCTTGTATCTGCTGTACCTGCCTATATCTGGAATCAGTTCATGCCCTTCTTCAAAATCATATAGCTGAGCAGTCTTAATGGCTACATGGTCTACCCCTACTCTTTTTCCCAGAGCTTTTACTTCTTCTATCTGGTGCTGATTAGGTTTCAATACGATGAACTGAAGAATGACAAAGGGATTGAGTTTCCCTAACTGTTGGCGGGCTTCCAGCAGGTACTCCATACTCTGGATAACTCTTTCCAGCTTCCCCCCTATCCTGTAGGTAGCATAGCTTTCCTGAGTAGTCCCATCTATGGAGAATATGATTTCTGACAAGCCACTTTCCACTACCGTTCTCGCATTTTCTCGGGTGATGTAATGCCCATTGGTGCTGGTGGCTACATATAGCTTCCTGTCGCTTGCATAGCGGACCATTTCCAGAAACTGCTTATTCAGAAAGGGTTCTCCCTGAAAGTACATTAAGAGGTAGATCAGTTCCGGATACAGTTCATCTATCATCTGCTGAAAGAGTTCCAGTTTCAGCATTCCAGTAGGTCTGGTAAAAGACCTAAGCCCTGACACACAAGCAGGACATCTTAGGTTACAGGCCGTAGTAGGTTCTATCCCTACCTTAATGGGCATGCCTTTAAGGACTGCTTGCCCACTAGCCTTTGCGCTGAAAAAGGAAGTATAGATCTGCCAGAAGTTATGTAGCTTCTTGGCTGTGAGCGTTTGGGAGAGAAGGCGATATTTACGCAGATATGACAAGGTTACTGAAGCTTGGGTTCTTTTATTTGCTAGCTATGGGAGTTTTAGGTTTGATTATCAAACCCACAACGTGCCATTATTTACCTCAGACTAGCTTGGGGTTTAAACCCCAAGCTAGTCTGAGGTAAGAGGAACACTTA
>JBCBKZ010000522.1:0-4511 GCA_038520955.1 Bacteroidota bacterium
CCTTCTCTTTACGTTTAATAGAAAAGGGGACTATTACTTTCATTCCCTAACTTTATTCTTTACTAAAGTATACAATAAAAACGGCTAAGTTGCATATTTTAGCCCATACAAGCCTCTTTTATGCAAATCAGGATTATACAATCTCTCCTTTTCATCTGCCTCATAGGTGGATATTCTCTTTCTGGATATGCTCAGGAAGAAGTCATTCAAGATTCAGTTAATACTGGCTATTCTCTGGCAGATTTCTTTGCTGAGGACAGCTTGCTGGATGCCAGTATAGAATCCTACTTTACGCAGCTTACGGACAAGCAGCGTGTAGGACAGATGATGATGAATGCTGCCGGCAGGTTAGGCTGGCCTACTCCTACCATTAATGAGCTGGTAAAAGAAGGAGAGTTAGGAGGCGTACTGCTCCTGAATGGAAGCCGAGAAGGCTTCAAAGAAATGGCTACCGATTTCCAGGATCTATCATTAGCTAATGGACACTTACCTCTGGTCTTTTCCGCAGATGCTGAACCTTCTCTGGTGAACAGCAAGATTCAGGGAACTGCAAGAGTCAGTAAAACTTCAGGGATTAGTTCTCCAGAAGAAAGTAGAGCAGTAGCCAGAGCCATCTCGGAAGAGCTGGAATACATAGGGATACAGTATAACCTGGCTCCAGTACTGGACCTTAGCCCTGATAATGCAGCCATAGGAAACAGGAGTTTCGGATATCAGCCTGATAGTGTGGTCGCACTTGCGGGAGCCTTTGTGGAAGAGAGCCAGTCCCGAAACATAGCTACTTCCATCAAGCACTTCCCCGGCCATGGACTAGTGAAAGGAGACACACACGAACGACTGGTCTATATAGATTCCCTCATGGAGGAGGTAGAAGTGTATAAACCTTTAATAAAGAATGGTGCTGTCAGTGTCATGATAGGGCACATAGCCGTAAAAAATCATCCGCAATACGATACGGGAGGTTGGCCTGCCAGCTGTTCCAGAAAAATTATCACAGACCTCCTCAAATACGAATTAGGTTTTAAAGGCATCGTGATCACAGATGCCATGAATATGGGCGCCTTATCTGTGTTCCCCAATCCCAAACTGGCTTCCGTAAAAGCAGGAGCTGATATCATTCTTATGCCAGGAAGCCCTAAGGATACCCGTCAGCTGATTCAGGATGTCTTGACAGAGATGGGCAATGATGAAGAGTTCCAGCAGCAGGTGTATGATTCTGTAAGAAAGATCATACGTCTGAAGATTTGTCTGGGAGTGCTAGCTGCCTAGCACTTCTTGTGGATTCTCCATGATCATTTTTAGTAGCTCACGGATTTTGCTAATGCCTAATCCTTCCATTTTCTCAATGTTCTTTTGAGGAATGTCATCCACATTGGGGAAGTTTTCTATGGCAGCACTGACAGATTCTTCTCTGAGAATGTGGAACATGGGATAGGGAGACCTGTTGGTGAAATTCTCAGGGGAATGTTCTCCCGTACCATCAAACTGATAATGCGGATGAAAACTGGCGATTTGAAGCACGCCTTCCAGTTCTGCCTCTTCCAGTAACTCATTTAATGTATCCAGCATATCCAGATAGGCCTCAAAGTCTGATAGTGCCTTAGGGAGAATAAGAATAGCCGTTTCTATTTCTTCTGGAGAAACATTGACGACTTTCTCACATAAGAGAAATACATCCTCTATGATTTTATCAGGAGCTTCTGCCTGGCTGAGCTGGAAGTAAATCAGTCTGGCATCCCAAATGGGTTTAGCAAAAGGACATAAGCCCATTTCCAGCACGAATTTTTTGATCCATGCTTTGCTTTGTTGGAGGATGATGTCAGATTCTTCCATGCCTGGCTGTAAGAGTTTATCCAAGGTATTACATCTCTTTCAAAATGTAGCCTTTTAGCAGAAATTTCAATGGAGATCTTATGCCTTTCATGTAAATTAGGGCATGCTGAAGTCCTTTCTCTCTATCCTCCCCTTTTGGCTGTGTATCCATCCCTCATTCGCGCAAGTAGATCTGTTTGACATAGGCTGGGAGGACCAATCCTGGTTTTTGGTGGACTCTGTGGAAACCCTGGATCACTTTCAGGCCACCTTTAGTAAGGAGCCAAATTTGCCTAAGCAGAAAGCTGAACTGGTAGAAATACGTGTGATCAAGTCCTACCTCACCCTCAGTGTAGACCAGATTATGGCCATGCACGTACAGGATGTAGTTAGGCCGGACCATCCTAAGGCCAAGATGACCATCATAGAAAAGCATAGCTCCTTCCAGACAGAATTTCCCTATGTGTTATTCTCCGTAGAAAGTGAAGTGGACAGGGCGCTAGGCGTACCCAGAAGTCTGCTTTACCTCATCATTAAAGGAAAGACGCAGACCAATATCTTCTGCAGAAGCATGCCAGGGAAAAAGTTTAAGGGAGGAACTGAGAAAAAATGGGGAGAGACATTTCAGTCCGGCGCTTTTACTAAGGTAGATTGGCAGGATTTTCTGGCTGACTTTCCTGTACGCTAAGAGCTTTTAAAGAAGGCGCGGATTTTCTCGATCACATAAGCTTGCTGGTCTTCTCCCAGATGTGGGTAGAGCGGAATACTCAGACACTCATCATAAAAGGCTTCCGCATGAGGAAAGTCCCCTTTCTTGCATCCCAAATTTTGATAATAAGGCTGATAATGTACCGGTATGTAATGTACCTGCGCCAAGATCTGCTGTGAGCGGAGGTAGTCGTACAGCTCTTTTCGTTTCTCTGTCCTGATCACGTACAGGTGATATGCGTGCCCTTCAGTTGCAACTGGTAGTTTGATAGGAAGATCTACCAAAGCCTCATCATATATTCGAGCTTTCTGCTTTCTCAACTTCAGGTTATCCGCGGCTCTTTTGAGTTGAGAATATCCTAAGGCTGCCTGAAGCTCATTTAGCCGGTAATTATAGCCCAGCTCCTGCATCTCATAATACCAACCTCCTTCAGCTGGTTCAGGGCTCTTATGTATACCATGCGTACGAAGCTGTTTGATCTTATCCGCTAAGGCTTGATTTCGGGTAGTGATCATTCCCCCTTCTCCTGTAGTGAGATGTTTGACAGGATGAAAAGAGAAAATGGCGGCATCTGCGTAGACCCCATTCCCGCAATGCTGTTTGACCCCATCCTCATCTATGTAAAATCCTCCCGGCGCATGGCAGCTATCTTCCAGAATGTTGAGCGTATGTTTGCGGGCAAGTTCTGCTACCTCATCCATTTGGATAGGGAGACCGGCATAATCTACCGGGATGACGCCCTGATAGGTTCCTTCAGGAGAATTCTCCAGTTTCTCTCTCAGGAGCTGAAGGTCCATAAGCCCTGTTTTTGGATCTATGTCTACAAAGTCTACGGAAGCGCCTGTATACAGCACGCAGTTCACAGAAGCCACGAAGGTAAGTGGACTGCAAATAACCGTATGGCCTTTCTCCCATCCCAAGGCCAGGGCACTTAAATGAAGAGCGGCCGTTCCATTCGCCACAGCGATGCTATGGGAAGCATTCAGGTAAGCACAGAAGTCTGCCTCAAAGCGCTTCAGAAAGGAACCCTGAGTTATGAGGTCCTGCCCTAAAGCTTCCTGGACGGCAGCTTGATCTTCCGGCAGTATCTCCTGACAGCCATATGGAATGGGAAGTTTCACGTAAATGGTATTGGCACTAAAGTTAAGGATGCAATATGCACACAGCTTGTTAAGCTTTAAAGGAAGTTGTTAAAACATTCTGCCGGAAAAAACATTCATTAACTATGGCAATTCTTTGTCTGAGAAACTCCAGGCAATTTGCTAATCAATGCACTTAGGCCTAATTTACCCTTTTAGGTGAAAAGCAGAATTAACTACATGGACAACAGGTTGAAAACGTACGCACTACACCTGGCGCTTTTCCTTCTGACTTTTCTGACGACAGCTATGGTGGGGACTGAATTAAGTGCCCCTAAGCTCCTGATTAATGAAGAGGCTGTTCCCCGTTTCTGGTTTACCTGGTTTCTGGAACTCCCCGAACACCTTCAAGGCATAGATCTCAATTTCAAGTTTTCAGACTTATCCATAGGCTTTCCTTATGCCATCGCCTTTCTCACCTTTTTAACCTTTCACGAGTTTGGACACTATTTTGCCTCTATATACCACAGGGTAAAATCCAGCTTACCTTATTACATCCCCATCTACCTTCCTCTTCCCATCTTGAACATAGGATCTTTTGGGGCTGTGATTCGTTTGAAGCAGATGCCTGAGAGCACGAGAAAATACTTTGACATAGGGATAGCAGGTCCATTAGCCGGCTTTGTGATTTCTCTGGTCATTCTCATATATGGGTTTGCTACCCTTCCACCAATAGATACTTATTTACTGGAAATTAACCCTGACTATCAGGAACAGTTTGGTGGAGTGCCCAACGAGACAGTTATACGGGCACATGTAGAGGAAAATGCTGTTCCTACTTACTTTATTGGAACCAGCTTGTTATTTGAACTCTTAAAAGACATTGTTCCTTCAGATCCTTCTCAGGTTCC
>JBCBKZ010000523.1:0-4504 GCA_038520955.1 Bacteroidota bacterium
ATCTGCTTTCAGCTCTTTTACCGTAGCTACGGTGTTTTGGATAGAGGTAGAATCACAGCCTTCATCTAGTGTGATACCAATGCCCACAGGAACGTCCTGCCTGACATTCCATTGAGAGCAGGAAGCCGTAAGCAGCAACCCTATCACAAGGCATCCAATATGTCTACCACTGGCCAGCATATTCCCGCAAGATACTATTTTGTTTCCCCAACCTCTCTACTGAGTTCTACTGCCCGTTTACGTGCCTCTTCCAGGCCTTTATCTATAAGGGCATTTACATGGTCCATGTCAAAGGATTTCATAGCCGCCTCAGTAGTTCCTCCTCTGGAAGAAACCCTGCTGATCCAGTCTTTACAATTGAGGTTGTGATGCTGAAATAGCTGAAGAGAACCTGCAAATGTCTGCTCCACCAACAATAAGGCTTCTGCTGGTGAAAATCCCATTCTCTCAGCTCCTTCTATCATGGACTGCATGTAGTAGAACACAAAGGCAGGCCCACTCCCTGAAATGGCCGTAGCGGCATCTACCATGTCTTCCTTCTCTGTATACAAAGTCTTCCCGGTAGTATTCAGCAGATTTTGTGCATCCAGGATTTCCTTGGTGCTTACCTCCGCAGAAGTGGTAAAAACTGTCATCCCTCTTCCCACCTGTGCAGGTAAGTTGGGCATGGCCCGGATGATTTTAGGGATCCCTAAATGGGACTTTATATCTTTCATAGACACCCCCGCCATGATGGACAAGACCAACTGGCTTGGCGTTAAAAAGGGTTTTATACTTTCTGATAGGCGAGAAAAATCCTGAGGCTTTACGCTGAGGATGATTAGGTCTACTTCTCCTACATATTCTCCAGGTTCGGTAAACATAGGCTGGGTAGAAATTTTTCCTACTACTGCCCGTTTTTCCTCACTCTTGTCTAACACATACACATTGGCAGGTCTGACCACATTGGAATTGACCATTCCCTGGCCATAGGTCATCCCCATATTCCCTGCGCCTATGATTAATACCTTCATGTCTTATTTATTCTGAAAGCTCCACATTCATTCCAGCCAACGCTAAATGATCCCAGTATTCAGGATAGGACTTGTTTACTACCTCATTATCTTTGAAGATCAGTTCTGAACCAGTCTGGGCAACTGGTCCAAAGGCCATAGCCATTCTGTGGTCCTCGTAGGTTTCTATCTCTACATTTGAGGGCTTAAATTCTCCTCCTATGGTAAACTGTCCAGGTGCTGTTTCCAGCATGGTACAGCCAAACTTGGCCAATTCTTCCTGTAAGGCAAAAATTCTGTCGGTCTCTTTTATTCTCAGGCTTTCCAGTCCGGTCATATGAAGCTGTACGCCTTGAACTGCGGCTATTACGGCCATTGTCTGCGCAAGGTCAGGAACCTGGCTAAAGTTGATATGGATTTCTTTCCCTTTTTCAGGCGTAGTTTCCTTTTCCACCACTACCCCATCCTCCTCAAAGGTAGAACTCACCCCAAAGCCTTTCATGATCTCTGCCATATGACTATCTCCCTGAAGAGACTCTTTTCTGAGTCCTAAGAGCTTCAGTTTAGCAGAGTCTGAAAGTGCCACCAAACTATACCAGTAACTGGCAGCTGACCAGTCAGATTCTATGGTGTACTCTCCGGATTGATAGGCTTGCTCCGGCACCCAGATGGTAGATTCCGTTTCCCACTTGGCTTCCACACCAAATCTGTTCATCAAGCCCAGCGTCATGTTGATATAAGGGCGAGAGTAGATATCTCCCACCAGGCCTAATCGTAAGCCTCCTTCCAATGCCGGACCTATCATCAATAGGGCGGTAATAAACTGAGAGCTGACGTTTCCTTGTATATCCAGCTTAGTCCCTTTTAGTCTTCCCCCTTTAGAAATGATGTGTAAGGGGGGAAATCCATCTTGCTTCCAATATTCTATCTCCGCTCCCAGCTTTCTTAACGCATCCACCAGTATACCTATGGGACGCTTACACATACGTGGTGTACCGGTTAGGATCTGGTCTCTCCCCACTGCAGCGCAATAAGCGGTGAGAAAACGCATGGTGGTTCCTGCATCTATCACGTCCATGACATGCCCCTCTGTGCCTAATAGCCTGATCATGGTTTGGGTATCCCGCGCGCTGGAAAGATTATTCAATTCTATAGGATTCCCTGACAAAGCCTGGATAATCAGGGCCCTGTTACTTTCACTTTTAGAAGAAGCTAAAGGAATCTCTGCCTGAACATTCTTAACTGTTGATGATAGTTGAATCATTTGGTATGGTTCTGTATCGCGTGTATTGTGCTCTTTTTGTAAAAGGAAGCTGTAAATATATTTCCTGAAATGATACTTAGCTAAGAATTATGAGGGGAGAAAGAAAAAATTTTGGTGATGATGGATCTCTGAAGAAAAGCTTACCAGTTCTTTTCCGATAAATACCTTACAAGCATATCCCAGCTCTTCTAACAAACTGAAAACCTTTTGTCGGTTTTCATTGTCCCATAGTTCGCAGTAGATAATCGGTTTATACTCTGACAGAAGTTTTCTTCCCCCTCTGAGAACAAAGAACTCATAATTCTCCACGTCCATTTTAATGGCTGCAATTCTCCTATTTGAGAATTCTTCCATCTCATCCAGTGCCATTTGTTCTACTTCATAAGAATGGACTTCCGTATTATATAACCCTGAAGGTTCTGAAGACACATGGCTTAGTCCCTGCATGCGTACACCTTGCATAACCGGCATACTGATCTGAACGGTATCTGCCTTATCTCCCAGCGCGATGGGAAGTATGCTTACATTCCTGAGGCGGAAATGCTGAACCATTCGTTGGAGGGTATTGAGATTTTCTGGAACTGGTTCTATGGCAAACACATGGCCTTTTTTACAAGTCTTAGCCAAAAGACTGGTCATCACACCTATATTAGCTCCTATATCCAGGACCGTATCTTCCGGGGTTAGGAGGGTGAGAAAGTGCATAAAATGACCTTCCTTCCTGTCCCAGCGCAACTTTGCTCGAGTAAATAAAGCAAAGATGAACAGGTAGCGTTCAAACCCGAGCAGTCTTTGAAGAACAAACTGTATGGCTTTTTTCATGTCCAGCTTACACTAAGGCTTTTTGCCAAAGATGCGATTTACGATAAAAGAAGGAAATAGTACAAATCGATTAAATACCTTCCTACTCTTACAAACGTTATATGGCTAAATGCAATACCTTCCCTACTGTTTTTTGACATCATTTGGGGTAAACCATATTTTAGCGCCTCCGAATCTGATAATAACATGAAGTATTTTTCACTGCTCACCATATTGACGATTTCTTTTGTCTTTTTACAAGGTCAAACCGAGAGAGAACTATTGAAGCGCGGGATCGTCTACCTTTCCAAAAAAGAGTTCGCTCTGGCAGAAATGGATTTCTCTATGGTTATCCAGCTCAATCCCTCTAATGATGCGGCCTACTTTAACAGAGGCGTAGCCAGACAGGAACAGGGGAAACATCCTGATGCAGTTCAGGACTTCAGTACCGCCCTGGACATTAACCCCCTAAATCCAGAAGCATTCTTTAATCGTGGGAATAATAGACTTGCCTTACAGGACTATATGGGAGCTATGGCTGATTTCAATGTAGCCATCAAGGCCAAACCCAAGGAAGTAAAATTCTACCTGGGAAGATCAGCTACGAAGAGTTCTCTACAGGACTACAGAGGCGCTATTTCTGACCTGCTTTCCGCCATCAAACTCAGGCCAAAGGATGTAAGCCTGTACTATGCTAAGGCGGAGAACCACATCAGTCTAAAACAGTTTCAGGAAGCCATCAAGGATCTGGATAAGGTGATTAGCCTCAGGCCTAATGATGCCAAAGCGTATCATGCCAGGGCTACTATCAAGTTTGAAGCGGAAGACAAGGAGGGGGCTTGCATGGACTGGAGTAAGGCAGGAGAATTAGGTGATGTCAGTGCCTATACTTCTATCCGTGAGAAATGTAACAATTGATTTCCATCCTGAAAGATAATTCCCTACCTTTGCAGGCCATATCAATAATGATATAAGCTATTATGCCAAAAATGAAATCCAATTCAGGGGCTTCAAAGCGTTTTAAGAAAACCGCCTCTGGAAAGATCAGGAGAAAGAATGCTTTTAAGAATCACATCCTGACAAAGAAGACCAAGAAGCAGAAGAGACGTCTTGGAAACTATTCTTACGTGAAGAAGTGCGATGAGTATCGCATAGAGTTGATGTTAGCCAGTTAAATCCCAAAAGAATAGTTACTATGCCTAGATCAGTTAATTCAGTGGCTTCAAGGGCCCGAAGAAAGAAAATGATGAAGTTCGCCAAAGGATACTTTGGTAGAAAAAAGAACGTCTGGACTGTAGCGAAAAACCAGATTGAGAAAAGCTGGCTATACGCTTACAGAGATAGAAAGAATAGAAAGCGCGAATTCCGCAAGCTGTGGATTCAGCGTATCAATGCTGCTTCACGTATGCATGGATTATCCATGGCCAGGTCAGCAAGTACCTTACGG
>JBCBKZ010000524.1:0-4496 GCA_038520955.1 Bacteroidota bacterium
CATTATTCTTTCACATGTAATATCAGCTCTCTCCTTCTCAAACAGTTCCGCATAATAAGTTTTTCTTTTGAAATAAAGGAAGTCTGTCTTCTAAGTACCAAAAAATATCCTGGCTTATGAGAGCATATGTTTACCATTCGTTTCTGGCAATAATCTGTCTGAGTATTGTTCTACTCCCTACTTATGGGCAGGACAATATCACCCTCTCCTTTACGGACATTAAATCTGATATTCCTGTTTCCATTGAAACTCAATTACATGATAGTTGGGAAGTAAGCGGGAATATGACCCTCCTAAGAACCAGTTGGGTAGGAGAAACTTCCCAGCCTATTCTCCAATACAAGAATATGTCGGCCAGTCTTTCTGAGCCTATGTGGGATAAGTTTGAAAAATTAAAGGAGCCAGAAGTCTCCTTGATCCAGTTTAATGTAGCCTTAAAGAAAAACAAGGCCTTCATTGAATGGGACATCATTGAGAAAGATCGCCCAACCCGATATGTAGTCCAGAGAAAAAATGGAAATAAAGAGTGGAAAAATCTGGGACACGTAAAAGTGAAGGCTGACCCAAAAGGGGTCAATACCTACACTTATATAGATAATTCTCCCCTAATCGGAAGTAACCGTTACCGACTGATGGTGGAGAAAAAGAATAAAGATAATGCCTATGGTCCTGAGTTAATTCTGGAGAACTTCTCAGGTGGATACCACACCACCTTCCTATATCCCATGGCCTCTGTTTTTGGGACCACTTTCAGGTTTATGATGGATAAGCCAGAGGAAATTCAGCTGTATTTGCTGGATGAGAATGAAAACCTCATAGGAAACATTCACAGCCCGAAAGCCAATGAAGGACAGCATGTGGTGGAAATAGATATGGATGCCATAGAACCAGGTTCCTACATATGTGAAATAGTGGTAGGAGAACACAGGTTCAGAAGGAATTTTACGAAATAATCATTTTTCTCTCATCTACCTGAACATCAGTGCAGTTAAACCGTAGAAATATGGTCTATCTGCACTGAACCATGAACCGCGCCGAACTTAACGAACCAGAGAACGATCACTTTGGAAAGGCCTTACCTACAGTCCCTTTTGAGTCTATCGTTTCCTTAAAGCCCTTAATTCAGTATTGGCTTGAAGCTACAGAAGAGGGAAATGAAATAGATGGCTTACTGGCACTTAGGGTAAGAGAACAATTAGCTGCCCATCCTTCTCTCTTAAGCCCGATCGACCATATTGATTCACTCAGGTCTCACAGAAGCCTGATTGATGTGCTCATGTCAGCCGTTTTCCCTCCAGCCCTGAGAGAGGAAATCATGGGAGCTGCATTAGCCCCGAATCTCACTGATCCCATCTATTATACTCCTCCCTATGAGAAACTCATGTATCTCTACGGGAAAGAGTTTCTGACTACTTATACCTACGACCATCAGAATAGCTTTAATAACCAACTACTTTTTGCCTGCAACCTCATTCTGAAAAAGAAATACAAAATAGACGCCTTTAAGGAAGCGCCTATTTTCCTCCACCTGAAAGAGCCAGATAAGAATTTTCATAGGTACTATAAATCTTCTCTTCATACCCGTTTTCTAAGCCTGAATAGCAGAGAGAATGGGCATATGCTGAAAGACAAGGATTTACATCGTCTTCTTCAGTATCCTGATGATGTAAATCTTTGGCGGGAGACGCTAAGGCCAGAGACCTATTCCATTGAGGGATTGGTTTTTCTACATTTGATGGAGATGAGTGAGGAAGAAACCTTATCTGGTCTTACCTATGATTTACTTTCCAGAGATGCCTTGATCACGGAAGGCAGGAGACAAGCCCTTCTTTTGAGACTGAGGAATCTGGTTAGGGTACCTGATCTACAGTTTGGTATACAGTTACTTTCCTCCTGCCCTATGTTTCATCAGGCTACGGAAGATTCTTTATGGAAAGGCCTAAATCTCACAAAAAGGCTCTTTCCAGAAGAATTACTGGAAGTAGAGGCGCTCTCGCCTCTGAAAAATGGAAAGATAGTCGTCCTGTCTGATCTGGAGAATATGCCTTTGCAGCATCCCTATTTCCGCCAATTACAAAGCAAGGGGTACCAGAACCTGGTGCTGGCGCCACTTCAGTCCACTGATGGATTGATTGGATTGCTAGAACTAGGCAGCGGGTATAAGCACGCCATTAGTCATATCAACAGCCTTAAAATCAGGGAGCTTCTACCCGTGTTTGCATTAGCATTGGAGAGAAGCCTGGTAGAATGTGAGAATAGAATTCAGGCCTATATACAGGAAACCTATACCCATATCCACTCATCTGTAGCCTGGAAGTTTAGAGAATCTGCCATCAGCGCCATTTCAGGCGGGTCTAAGGTCCCACAAAAACCTGACGAAATCATCTTCAAGCATGTATACCCACTATACGGGGTTTCTGATATCAGATCTTCCACCATGGTGAGGAATCATGCTATTCAGTCTGACCTGGTCCAGCAGCTTAGTCTGGCTCAGCAGGTGTTAAATGAATCTCAGGTACTCCACCCTCTCCCTTTGGTTGAAAAGCTGAACTATAAAATAGAAGGCTATAAAAAGAACATAGAGGATACCCTGCACTCAGGGGATGAGATTTCCATACTGGAATTGATCAGGGAAGAACTGGACCCTCTCTTTCTCCATTTACGTACCAATTATCCTGACCTGGAAAAAATCATTTCTCTCTATGAGAATACCCTTGAACCAGAAATGGGCTTTGTCTATAAGAGGAGGAAGGACTATGAAGAGAGCGTACAGCAAATCAATAGCTTGCTGAGTAAGCTCATAGAAGAAAAACAGGAAGAAGCACAAGATATCTTCCCTCATTTTTTTTCCAAGACCCTAACCGATGGGATAGAGTACAATATGTATATAGGGTCCTCCATCAGACCGGACTTGCCTTTTGATCCTTTACACTTACAGCATTTACGGCTGTGGCAAATCATCACTACTTGTGAACTTGCCCGCAGAGCTGCCCAGCTCAAGTCCCAATTAGCAGTGTCCATGGATCTGGCCCATCTGATTTTGGTCCATAACTCTCCCTTGTCTATTGGCTTCAAAATGGATGAGAAACAGTTTGATGTGGATGGCTCTTTCAATGTCCAGTATGAAATCATTAAGAAGCGGATAGACAAAGCATATGTTACGGATAGCTATGAGCGAGTCACTCAGCCTGGCAAACTCAGCATAGTTTATACCCATGAAAGAGATGCAGAAGAGTACCTTACTTATATTCATTATCTCTGTGAAAAGGAGTACCTGGAAGAGAAGATAGAATATCTGGACATAGAGCCTATGCAAGGCGTTCAGGGATTGAAAGCCCTCAGAGTACCCATCAATCTTTATACCCCTGTTCTACATGCTGAACCTACAGTAAAAGGCCTTTTTAAGCAGAATAATTAGGGTTTTCAGCCTTCCTTCAGTTTTATAATTGTTTTCCCACTTTGGAGAATCCTATATTTGGGCGATAGCAGGAAATTTATGAGGCGCTTAATTGGCATATGCTTGATATGGGTATTTCTGGGTTCTTGTGAGGAGCTGGCTCCCTCAGCCGAAATCCCTGTGTTCGTGAAGCTGGAAGAGGTTACTCTTACAGATTTATCGGGTCAACGAATCAACAATCCTCCCGGAATCAGGGATGTTTGGGTGTATGACTTACAAAGTTTTCAGGGAGCCTATTCCCTGTCAAGTACTTTCCCCATTCTCCCGCCAGAAAATGGGGTACTCCGACTAGAAGCAGGAATCTTTGTAGATGGATTATCTTCTTTCAGGAGAGCTTATCCCTTCCTCCAACCTACAGAAGTAGAGATAAATGTAGATCCTGCTGATACCTTAAGGCTGCGCCCTAATTTTAGGTACTTTAATTCTTCCGCTCTGGAAATCCCTTTTTCGGAAACCTTTGAAGGCGGTGTCAGCAAACTAGTAACCACCATAAGTGATCCAAATAGCACCCGCATCATAGTAACCTCTGAAGATTCTTTCACAGGAAGTGCTTCGGGGAAAGTCACCTTCAACTCTTCTCAAAATCTCATGTTTCTACAAAGCAATGCCTTTTTTCCCTTACCTCAGGGAAATGCTGAGGATGTATTTTTGGAAGTAAGCTATAGAAACTCTGTTCCTTTTACCGTAGGTCTAAACGTGGTCTCTAACTCAGGGACGGAAAGTTTAACCCACCCAGTTACCTATAAAGGAAGTGACAATTGGAACACAGTATTTGTATATTTGACCCCTTTGCTGGACAATGTTCCTTTGAATTCCGTCTTTCAATTGTTTATCAGTGCCAATAGTGGTGGCAGTTCCGGTACCATCTTCCTGGATAATGTCCGGATTATCCATCTAAGTCCTTGATGAACATTGACCAGAGGTAGTTCTTCCTATGCAGGTACGCCGTAAATTTTTGCAAGCTCTTCTTTATTTGCTCAGTGATGCTGTCAC
Organism: Bacteroidota bacterium; assembly: GCA_038520955.1. Lineage (GTDB taxonomy): Bacteria > Bacteroidota > Bacteroidia > J057 > J057 > JBCBKZ01. Next base: position 4,451 of record JBCBKZ010000524.1, read on the forward strand.
AAGCTATGTGGCATGGATCGTCTTTGGCATTGTAAATGGAGAGATT
>JBCBKZ010000525.1:0-4465 GCA_038520955.1 Bacteroidota bacterium
GCAAGTCCTTAAATGTAGAACTTACAAAGACTTGGTATCTTTTATCTGGTAACATAAAGTACATTTTACTAAAATGTAGTAAAATATATTTATCTATAAAATATATAGCAGAATAAGGCAAGAACTGGATGAACTAGACTTAGTCGCTAGTAGTTCAGAAAAAACCATATTTATTACCTTGAGAAGAAAACTGTGTGTAGAAATCAAGGTATTATGCGATAAAAAAGTCAAGAATAGCCTTGAGTTTATATATTACATTTTTCTCCTTTAATACCTACTCTCCTGCCGCGGCCTCATCCATATACCAGATCACATGCTGTGCATGCTGGTGGACCCATGTAGCGGGATACTGAGCAGAGTCATCGGTTACATTCCAGATGGCGTTGATCTTTTCAGTTTTGGAGGCGCCTGTTATCAGGAATACTACTTTCCGCGCTCTTCGCAGGACTTCTCCGGTAAGGGTAACCCTATTCTGACCAGATTCGGGATGAGTAGCTACGGCGCACACATCACCCGAACTGATGAGGTGAGACTCATGTGGGAAAATGGAAGCGGTATGTCCGTCGGTTCCCATGCCTAGTATGATCATGTCGAATACTGGCCAACCCCCGTCCTGATCCAGTTTGTGAAGGAGAAGGTCTCCATAACGCTTAGCTTCCTTTTGGGGATCATCTTCCCCCTTCATGCGATGTATGTGCTTATGGTGGAAGTGAGAATTGAAGTGATGAAAGAATAGCTCATTGGCTACACCGTAATTGCTTTGAGGATCAGCGGGAGGCACACAGCGCTCGTCTCCCCAGTAAAAGTGGACGTTATGCCATTCTTTTTTGTTGGCATGCTCGGCAGACCATATCTGGAAGAGGGCCTTGGGCGTAGAACCACCCGAAAGGGCCAGATGGTAATTTGATTGACCGCCTATTTCTTCCAATAAAAAATCCGTAAAGGCCTGTGCTAATTGTGCAGGGTCTTTAAAAATGCGCTTTTCTTTCATGAAGGTAAATTAACAAAAACATACCCTTTGCGACTTTGCGTCTAAGCGTGAGAATAATTCACGCAAAGCCGCATAGACGCAAAGAGAAAAAACTTATAATTCACAGTAAATGCCGTCGTCTGCCAGGTTGCGGCATGGGTAACGCCAGGTATGCTGGTCTCCTTCTACCAGAGAGTCAGCCACATCAGGTCCCCAGGTCCCTGCAGGATATCCGTGTAGTGGGATCTCTGGTTTCGCTTTCCAGACTTCCATAATAGGATCTACAAATTCCCAGGCAGCTTCCACCGCATCTCCACGAGCATAAAGGGTGGCATCTCCTATCATGGCGTCTAGCAGTAGCCTCTCATAAGCTGAAGGGACATACTGACCCGCCAGTTCAGAGTAGTGAAAATCCATGTTGACCGTCTTCACTTCGAAGCCAGATCCGGGAATCTTCATACCGAATTTCAGCAGAACCCCTTCGTCAGGCTGTATTCGGATGACTAACTGGTTATCCTGAGTTTCATAGTTCCCCTGAGAGAATAACTTATGAGGTGTCTCCTTAAAGTGAATCACTACCTCTGTAACCTTGGTAGGAAGTCTTTTTCCGGTACGGATATAGAAGGGAACTCCGCCCCAACGCCAGTTATCTATATAGAACTTCAGGGCTACAAAGGTCTCAGTTCTGGAACCAGGCAGATTGTTCTTCTTCAGGTAATCTGCTATATCTTCAAGGTAGCCTTTAGTAGGTTCTCCCTTGATGGTAGAACTGGTGTACTGACCTCTGATGACATAGTCATTGATATTGTCCAGGTCTACGGGTCTGATAGACTGAAATACTTTGAGGGTCTCATTACGGATAGCATGTGCCTCTATGACTGTAGGAGGCTCCATGGCCACCATACCCACCAGTTGAAGCAAGTGGTTTTGGAGCATGTCCCTCATAGCACCAGAGCTATCATAGTATCCTCCTCTATCTCCTACGCCTATATTCTCAGAAGAGGTTACTTCCACATGGCTGACATAGTTTCTGTTCCAGAGGGGTTCAAAAATTCCATTGGAGAAGCGGGTAACCAGCATGTTCTGCACCGTTTCCTTCCCCAGGTAGTGGTCTATACGATAGATCTGCTCTTCCTCATAATCTTCCAGTAGCTTGGCATTCAGCTCCTTGGCGGATTTCAGGTCATACCCAAAGGGTTTCTCCACGATCAGCCTTCTCCATCCTTCTTCCTGCTTATTCAGGTCACATTCCGCCATCATTTTCGGGATGACCTCATACATGCTGGGAGGGGTAGAAAGGTAGTAAACATAGTTACCGGAGGTACCGCACTTTTCGTCCAGCTCTTCCAGACGCTGCTTCAGGTCTACATAGGCCTCATGAGATTTTACATCCACCTGCTGATAATACAGCAGCTCAGCAAAGGCATCTATTTTAGAAACATCATCCCTCTTCTGGGCAAACTCTTTTATGCCAGATATGGCCCTTTCTCTGAAAGACTCATCTGAGTAGGCAGACCTCCCTGATCCTACTACAGCAAAACAGGGAGGCAACTGATCCTGTGCATACAGGTCAAAGAGAGAAGGGATCAATTTTCTACGGGCCAGGTCTCCGGAAGCACCGAAGATGACCATTATTTGAGAATCAATAGGTTTCATGTGAGTTGGTATTATCTGCAATGACAAGACGCAAACATTACGTCTCTACTTCTAAAGCCTGGGGCGAAAGAATTTTCGCCTCTTCAATTAATCTTCGGCCTTGGTAACTGCATGTCCTCCAAACTGATTTCTCAAGGCAGCCAGCATCTTCATGGCAAAAGACTCATCCTGACGAGATTCAAATCTGGTAAAGAGAGAAGCCGAGATTACGTGTACAGGTACATCAAAGTCTATGGCTGTATTCACCGTCCATCTTCCTTCTCCGCTGTCATTTACAAATCCTTTGATATCCTCCAGTTTAGGATCAGCTTCAAGGGCACGAACAGCCAGGTCCAGCAACCATGAGCGTACCACAGATCCATATCTCCATGAACTGGCTATAGCCGTCAGGTCCATCTCAAAAGGGGCTTTCTCCAGTATCTCAAATCCCTCAGCATAGGCTTGCATCATGCCGTACTCTATTCCGTTATGGACCATTTTGGTCATGTGGCCTGTCCCTAGGGCGCCGGTATGTACAGATCCGCCTTCTGGCGCTAATGCCTTCATGAATGGTTCTACATAATCAGCAGCTTCTTTATTGCCACCGTACATAAGGGCATATCCATTTTCCAGTCCCCATACCCCTCCACTTACGCCACAGTCAAGGTAGTGGATACCTTTCTCCAGTAAGGCTTCTCCTCTTGCAATTGAATCTCTCCAAAAAGAGTTTCCGCCATCTATAATAATATCTCCGGGAGACATATGATCCTCAAGGGCTTTGATATTTTCTGCTACTGGCTTTCCGGCTGGCACCATAATCCAGACTACTTTACGCTCTGGTAGTTTTGAAAGAAGATCTTCATGAGAAGTGGCACCTTCCGCTCCATGCGCAACAACATCGTCTATTTCTGGCTGGGTAAGATTCCAGGCCACAACTTCATGGTTAAACTTTAACAGGCGCTTAGTCATATTACCGCCCATTTTTCCTAAACCGATGAATCCGATTTTCATAATTGATTTGGGTTATTGAGAATGTCTTGTGTGTACGAAATAGCTACTACCAACCTTAATGTTTTGTTAGCTAGTAGACACAGTCAAATTACATAGCGTCAGCCAATCTACCTAGAAAGTTTGCATCCAGCCTTTTAATAATTTGTCTTTAGGGTGTTTATGTGTCGCTTTGAGACAAGATTTTGTTCCACTTTGAAACAGTCTTGTGGAAAGAGAAGGAAGGAAAAAGAGGGTAAGAGATTGTAAGTGAATAAGTTAGGTCGGGTGGCATATAATTTGGGTTTTTCGTAGTAGATTTGGACAAACCCTTAGTTCAACCACAAATTTAACACACGGAGAGCATGGACAGAGTTCTCAAGAAGAAAAAATGGTCAGCGCAAAAGCTCCTACTCTATATAGGGCTTCCGCTAGTGGTAATTTCCCTGGTAGCTTTTATGGCCACCACGGCGGGTTCCAGCAAGCTGAATGTAGTCAAAGAAAGACTAACCATTACCAACGTTATCTATGGGCCATTCCAGGAAACCATCCCTATCAATGGGGAGGTGCTTCCTATCAGAACCATCTTTGTAGATGCGATAGAAGGTGGGCAGGTAGAAGAGCTTTACCTGGAAGGGGGAGAAATGGTGAAAAGGGGAGACCTGATTCTCAAGCTTAAAAACGCTAACCTTGAGCTGAACTACATGAACCTGGAGACTAATCTTCTGGAACAGTTAGACCAGCTGAGGAACACACGGATCACCATGGAAGAATCTGCTCTTAATCTTCAGGAGCAATTACTCCTGGTAGAGGCTGATGTGATAGCCCAAAAACAAGCCTATGACCGGGCTAAGGCGCTATTTAAAGATAGTG
>JBCBKZ010000526.1:0-4463 GCA_038520955.1 Bacteroidota bacterium
CATAAGTCATTTCCATTCTGGGAAAAACTTATGTTACGAATAAATTAAAAAATGGGAATCTACCCTAAAGTAAATTCCCATTTTTTGAAGCGTATTCACTTTTATTTCTCTATAATCAACTTTGTACTTTCCTGCCTTTCCCCACTTTGCGCTTTAAGGATGTATATGCCTGCAGCTAATGTCTGAACATCCAGTTCCTTATACCTGATGCCTATCGGTAACTGGTCCTCCATCACAATTCTTCCAGTTTGGTCATATAGTAGGATGTCTGTCTCGCCATACCAATCATTTGGTAGGCTGAAGGTGGTGACCTCGCTGGCGGGATTAGGGAAGGTTTGTATGAAGTAATCACCCGTTAGAGCTCCCTTGTTAGACCTCCCGACCACTTCAAACGCTATACTCAAAGATTCCCCTGTTTGGCCTACAGCACCTTTCAGGTCATAGGGAGTAGCTGTAAGACTGTATGTGCCATTGGCGGGGCGCCACTCCTTGAAGTTTCCTTTATTGTCTCCCAGCATGGCCCATGGAATGACATTTTCTGTACGCATAAAGTTTGCCTTCCCTTCCAACTTGAACTTGACGGATTTTACTTCCCCTTCAGTTTTTGCTTCTATGTTGATAGGATTGTCTAGTTCTAGTATATCTATGATATCACCATCCTTCAATTCTCTAATGGGTTGGTCCGTTTTGGCGTCTATCAATACAAAGCTGGTTACACTAAAGACTGGAAGACTTTGAAATTCTGCTACGCCTATGTCTACATTAGAGCCTACTTTTCGGCTTTCTCCATAGAAATCTGTGCTGGTACTTATAGCAGAGTTTAGGCCTGCATTGATGGCCGGACTATTTTCTGTCAATTGAAAACTTCCGGGACTAAAGGCAGGATCTATATCCAGATTATTTTCTCCTTCCCATCCATCCTGAAAGATAGAATAGCTAATGCTAATGTTAGCTGGATTTCCATCTACAGGAAACTTCAAAAAGTCGGGGTCCGCAGCAGGATTTCCCTGGTCTCCGTTTCGGAGAAAGATAGAATTGAATACTTCTGTTTTTCCTAAAACGGAAAGGGCGGCTCCTTCTCCTTCATCTACCATATTCTCTATGAAGTTACTGTTGACTATTCGTAAGTCTTTGCCTTCTCCAGGAAAGAAATAGATGGCCCCTCCCCCAATGGTTTCAGCAAAGTTGGAAATGAAAAGGCAGTTCTCCAGACTCAAGCCTGCTCCTATCACTGCAATGGCTCCTCCAGCATCAAACACTGAATTGTTGTAGAAGTAGGAATTGGTGATACGAACCTCCTGATTCCCTTCTACCATGATAGCCCCGCCGTCAAACTCAGCAAAGTTTTCATCAAACAAGCACCTATCAATCGTAGGAGAAGCACCTGCCAGATACAATCCTCCGCCAACACCTGATCTGGCAGCCCTATTGGCAATAAACCCGCAGCCTAAGAGAATAGGGTTACAGATATTTCCACCTGTGGCTCTCAATAACATACCTGCACCGGAATCGCCGGAGAGGACATTGTCAGACTGTCCCTGAAAGTCAGAAGCACCATCACTGATGATTAAACCTGAAATAGTAGTAGTAGCGTCTATATTAGTTCCAATGACCACATGAAAGGATTTGAAAGGAGCCTCGCCCTGATCACCGCTGAGGATGGTGAGATGTTGGTCCACCTTACGTTCTTCCAGTTCTGTTTCTGTACCCGAGAACCCTCCATATAGGGAAACGCCATTGACCAGATGGAAAGAACTGTTTCTATCCAATCCTTGTGTAGGGACATAGGTACCTTCGGCTATCCAGATTTCTTCCACACTACCACAGGTGCGTGCAAAGGTCAACGCCTCTTGTAGATCTGTAAAAGCATTTGTCCAGGAGCTTCCGTCCATACTGCCTGTAGCATCCTGATCTACATAAAGTCTGTTGCCTGATGGTAGGCATAGATCGGCATCTAGTTCGTAGGCACCCATGTCTACTGCGCCACCTTGGATTCTGTTCTGGCCAGTATAGTCAGTTTCTGATGAGGAGAGAGAACTTAATCCCGCATCTATAGCTGGACTACCAGCCCTTAAGCCAAAATTCTGATCTTCTGGCAGAAGAAATTGGGGATCAGTATTCAGGTTGCCTGGACCCAGATACCCTCCCTGAACGATGGAGTACTTTATGCTTAGGAGATCATTTCCAACTACGGGCTGTGTCCCCGGGTTCTGCCAAATGATGCTGTTTACGACTTCCCCTTCTCCATTGATTTTGATCCCACTGCCTTCTTCGCTGTCTGTGAATAAGCGGTTTTGATATACCACTATGTTCTCTGCTAGAAGTTGGTTCTTCTTTCCTGTATAGATTCCTCCTCCCTGTCTGGCCTTGTTAGTCAGGAAGAGGCTATTATCTACTTTGACAGATTTTCCGAAGGCTGCTAGGGCTCCTCCTTCTTCTTCCAGGCTGATGTTGGTGTAGAAAAGAGAACCTGAAATTTGGACATCACTGGCATTTCCTTTTACACAGACTGCTCCTCCATCCCCTTTACTCACATTCTCAAAGAACACGCAGTCCTGTATGCTGGCAGTTGAGTTGAACATATAGATCGCGCCCCCATCACCTTTGGGGCTGCTATTCTCAAAAAAGGTACAGTTACGAATTGTAGGCCCTTTCTCCGCTCCTATGTCCGTTCTCAGGAGAAAAATAGCAGAGCCATGTCGGTCATTACCAGAACCCAAGGCTTGCCCCCCTCTGAAGTATACTCCATCAAGGAGTGAATTTGCGTTCACATTCACACCCGTTAGTATATGATGCACATTGGGATCAAAGTTTCTGAGAACCGCTTTATAACGTGTCCAGTCTCTTTCTGAAAGAGACTCTTCATTCCCTGAGAATCCCCCGTATATCTGGACATCTTCTACCAGGGTGAAAGAAGTCCCTAGGGAAAAGTAGGTGCCTTCTGCCAGCCAGATTTGGGTAATTCCCTCTGCTGACTGGGCTTGTAGCAGGGCAGCATTCAGGTTGGTATAAGCATCATTCCATGAAGTCCCGTCATTATTCCCGCTGGCGTTTTGGGAGACAAAGAGGATAGTTGTTTCCATGCCCTCAAATGAATGGACCTGAAGAGGAAACATGAACGAACTTATAAGAAGGAGACTAAAAAGGTAGGGCAAGAGCGCTTGTGTAGAAGTCTGAATACGTTTCACCATGAATGTAAGTGCATTTTGTGTCCGTAGAACCTGTTATCTCAGTAAGGGATACTTAGTGGACATGTGGCCTTAAAAGGGCTGAGGAAGTGCGAAGTATTTTATGGGGCAAATGGTGCTTGGTAGGGAATTATTTCTTCTTCCGAAATGTAGGGAGAATCTCTTAATTAGGAGGTATGATGAAAGTTAATTGCTCATTATGTCTTTTATTGGGAGAACTATTTTTGATGATGAAATTATTCTTAATGTGTTATTGGGAAATGGGAAGGGGATTCTTCCCTGTCGAAGAATCCCCTCTGAGGTATTTATAGAAATGAGTTATCTGTGAACCACCAATCTTATTGTCTCAATTCTTTCACCTGCCTGTACACTCAGGATTAATGTTCCTTCTATTTCTCTTGGTAAAAGAACCTTATACTCCGATCGGGGATCATTCAGAACATCTCTCCAAAGTACATTTCCCATTAAGTCCATTAACCCGAGTGTGGTTTGGCCTTTCCAATCTTCTGGGAATTGGAGAGAGAAAATTCCATTATTAGGATTAGGAGCAATTAATATCTCCTGCATTTTCTCTTCTTCTACCTCAAATGAAATGGTGTATGGTGATCCCAACATCTGTTCTCCATCCGGAGACTCAAAAGCGGTGGCGGTAAGTTCATAAACCCCAGCAGGTAAGTAGGGTCTATCCCTTTCAGAGAACATTCCCCATGGAGCCTCATTAGCTATTCGTTCCAAAGAAACTTCTCCCTCCAGCATATACATAATACTTCCAACTTCTCTATTGGGCATTGCAGCCAGGTTAAGTCCGTCTAATAAATCAGGCCATCTGATAAGGTCCTTATCTTCCACTTCCATGATCTTAAAATAGTCCAACTTATTAATAATTCTAAATAGTTCTACATTCTCGAAAATGATAGAAACATTGGGATCCTGGAGCTCATAGGCACCCATGTCAACGCTCGTACCAGATATCCTTGATTCTTGTGCAAGGTCCACTAATCCTGATAAAGGGGTATTTATTCCCGCATCAATTAGTGGACTGGTGGGAGGTAGGCGCAGGTCGAGATTTGAAGGGTTGGGATTGACGAACCCGGGATTGATAGATTTGTTTCCTGCTCCAGGCCAGTTTCCAGTAATATCAGTATGTGAGACAATTAACTTAGGGGTAACTGCTCCGTTATCATTTGTGATTTCCTGGATGGTTATCCCTGGTCCAAAGTTAGTAGGTAAACTGTTCCATAGGATGGAGTTAGCAACAATAACCGTATCATTAGT
>JBCBKZ010000527.1:0-4461 GCA_038520955.1 Bacteroidota bacterium
ATGAGGACTTTGAGGCGTTTGAAGATGGAGATGAATTTGAGTTTTTAGACAAAATCCTAAAGCACATTCCCGCTAAACTACAGATTAAGCGGAATGAGCAATATGTGATGAAGCTTCAAGGAGAAGCTTTCGTTCTGGATGAAGAAAAGCTCGTAGGGAATAACATAGAGTCCACCATTCTCATTAATGAAGAGGACTCCATTTATCATCCTGCCCTGGACCTAAGGTATACTGTTACTGACAGGAGAGCTACGCTTTACAAGCCTAAGAAAGGGAGTGCCAAGAGTATCCCATTCACCAGTTCCTATCATGAGTATTATCTCTATTTTGAGACCATCATATGGAACCTGGAGACAGATGACATCACCTTTACGGCCCTAATAGACCAGGAGAATAAGGTGTCCGCCATTGAATCCTTTGATTACTATACCAAGGCCCGATTTAATCAGTTTAAGAATATCCTTTCGTTCAACCCGATTGGGGCCATTTACAGATATACCTACAAGCATCCGAAGGAGCCCATCTTCCCGGAGAAAGTACTGGAAGATTATAAGCTACAAAACCAAAAGACGGCCTTCCAGCGGTCCCTACCTGGTTTGGAAGGGTCTGGATTCATCAAGTATGACAAGCAGACCTACGAGATATATCCTCTCCCCAAATTGTACAAATGGGCAAGGGCTGCCAGAGGAAAGAAAGACTTTGACGCCATACAAGTGATCTCCAAAGTGGATACGGGTGCCCATGCGGTCATGAACATCAACAATCAGGAGTTCAGAATGAGTGGGGTACCTTACTTCTCTCTGAGTGATTCCCAATATGTACGTGTGGTCCCGCTGGAGGGAGAAGTGCTGGTACAGGAAAAACGAGACTTACTATTTGCAGGAGCAGTTGCCAGTGGAAAGCTGAACCTCTATGCCAATGATGAGGATAACCGCCCGAGATTCACCTTTGATTATGAGAACTTCAATATCATCTGTGATTCTCTGGATTCTATCCGATTTGTATTGGTGAGGGATCCTCAGCCGGGCTATGAACCTACTCCTCTGGAAAGAGCCCTGAGTAAAACGGTATTTGAGAATGTTACAGGGACCATCCATATAGACGACCCACAGAATAAAAGTGGAAAGGAAAATAATCCTCAGTATCCGGTATTTGATAGCTATGCGTCTTCTTACCTCTACTGGGATAAGCCTTCTATACAAGGAGGGGTCTATTCTAAGGATAGGTTCTATTTCTCGGTAGATCCCTTTGTGCTGGATAGTTTGGAAAATTTTGATGATCAGGGACTCAAGTTCGGGGGAGAATTTTTCTCCTCAGAAATCTTCCCCACCTTCCGGCAAGACCTGACAGTAATGCCTGACTTTACCCTGGGGTTTGTAGAGGAAACCCCGGAAGAAGGCTATGATGTGTATGACTATCAAGGAAAGTATACCGGGAAAATATTCCTGGATGGAACCGGTCTCCACGGGAGTGGAAAGCTGGAATCCATAGATGCTGTCATGGTGAGTGACTCCTTTAGTTTCCACTTTGACTCTGTGATGGCGGTCATAGATACCTTTGACCTGCCTAGTAGTTTCAATAATCCGGAAGTAAAGGCTAATACCTCTATCTATAAGTGGTACACCAAGTTGGACAAAGTGGTCCTCTCTACTGCGGATGATTCTCCTATCCAGATTTTTGATGGGAATGCAGAGTTCAGAGGGACCATTGCTTACTCCAAAGATGGACTGATAGGTAATGGTAGTGTCCGGATAGGGCAGGTAGAAATAGCAGGGGACAGTATCGTACTTCGAGAACGGGACTTTGAGGCCAGCGGATCGGAGTTTGCGATAGTAGACAGTCTCAACCCGGAAGAATACCATTTCCGGGCCACCAATGTAGACATAGACTATGACGTCTGGCGACGATCTGCCCGATTTGAGGGACTGGAAAAAGGTAGGGCAAATGCCGCCTTCCCTATCCATAATTATATGACCTCCCTTACCTCTGGAGAATATAGGGCCGGAGATAATAAGCTGGACCTACGGGGAATCACCCGGGACTCGGCAGATAATTACTTCATCTCTACTTCAGTACAAGGAGATAGCCTGAAGTTTGCGGCCACCAAAGCCTATTACTCTGTTTCTGACAGAAAGATAGAAATAGACGGGGTACCTGCCATCTATGTAGCGGATGCCTTGATTACACCAGAGTATGCAGAAGTAGAGATTGAACAGAACGGTCTGATCAAGGAACTGGAGAATGCGACCATAGAAATGAACCAGGAGACCAAATATCATAGAATATATGATGCCACCGTCCAAATCATTTCAGGCTCTGAATACGAGGGTACGGGTAAGTACGACTACATCAAGGTGAAAGGTAAAGACCAGTATATCAACTTTGAGCAGATACAGGTGAACGGATCAAGAATCACCACTGCCTCCGGAGAGCTTACAGATGCTCAGGAGTTTTACCTGACAGACAGAATATTTTTCCGTGGAAATGCAACGCTGGATGCTTCCAGAAAGTTCCTTTCTTTCGAAGGAGAAGTAAAAATAGAATCTGAAAATCCTGTCTTCAAAGGTGCATGGTTTAAGTTTGAGAAGACCATTGTTAATCCAGACTCTGTATACATTCCTATTCCTGAGCGCCTCACCAATGATGGCGGAGACCTGCTTACGGTAGGACTGAACTTCATTCCGGAAACACGCACCTTCTACTCTCTTTTCTTGCAGGCCAAGGATAATGATACGGATCTGGACATCATTTCCGCTTCCGGTGGACTTACCCTGGACAGGACGACCAAAGAGTTTAAGATAGGTTCTGAGGCTAAGATCAAGAACCAGACCTATAAAGGAACGGCAGTGAGTTTTGATGATGTGAATAACGTAATCACCTCTCAAGGCTACTTCCGCTTCCCATACAACTTTGCAGAAAAGACTATTTCTGTAGAAATGGCGGGTTCATGGCGAGATGACCTAAAGAGTAGAGAGATATCTACCAACATCCTCATGTTGGTGGATATGAGCATCATTCCTCAGGAACCATTGGAAGGGTTGGCGAAGAACCTCACCTACCTTACCATTTCCAACAAGGACATAGACTTCTTACAGCAGAATATGCTGGAGAATGCGGCAGAGTTCTTGGATAAAGGCAAGAATGAGGATAAGGAAACTCAAAAATTCATAGACGTAGTCAAGAACTCCATGGTATTCTCAGACATAGATTTGGCGGGTAGATTTGGAAATACTATCGCACTTTCTGACGTAAACTTCCACTATAGCTATGATGAAGCCGCCCTCTATCATGATGGAGAGATAGGCGTCATTGGCATAGGAGGAAATACCGTCAATAAGAAGGTGAATGCCAAGATAGTCTATGAGTTTGGAGATATCTCCCCAAGTGGAGAAGTGGAGGAAGATATGCTCACTATATACTTAGAGGTGGATGAGTTTAACTGGGCCTACTTCCGCTATGTGGACGGCGTAGTAGAAACCGTCTCCAAGTACTATGACGACTATAATTATCCTCTGAAGGACATTCAGGATAAGCGAAAAAATAATGAAGGGTTCCGTTTCGAGGTGGTGGATGAAGACCAGGTAGCTGAATTTAAGCAGGACTTCATTCTCAAGTACATCAAAAAATAGAAGGGATCATTCCTTCAAGCAAAAGAACCTCCCTCATCAGTTCCTTGCTGATGGGGGAGGTTTTTTGATAAGAGACATTGGCAGTCCTTAGTCTGTCAAATACTTTTCTTTCTTCCTGAAGACCATCCCTGTCCTCGTAAGGGCAGAGCCTGAAGACTGGGCAGCCGTGTAGGCATTCACGAAGGTAAAGCCTAGCTTAGACATGGTATTCAGCACGTCTATTTGATTTTGGAGGTTGAGAAATTTCTTCTGGCCTAGAAGATTCTCCAGTGTAGATAACGCAGACTCAAACTCCGACCCCTTCTCCTGAATGGACAGAAGAATACCGCCCGTTAGCCCTCTGGCTTCAGAAATAATGATGAGGTATTCTGGTAATTCATCCACATGAATGCGGGTATCCTCTACTTCCAGAGACTGAGCTTGAAGAAAGGGAGAAATAAGAATAGCGAATACTACCACTAAGAATGTATGCTTCATAAGTAAGGATTAATGGATACAACTTATGGTCTCTTGGGTATCCATTAAACCAATATTAGCACAGAGAATGTTGGCTGAGAATAGCGGATGATACTGATGTGAAAACCCATGGCATATATCCTCTATGGTTACTCCACCTTTTCCAGTTCTGAAAAGATCCTTTGCTGTAAAAATGAGTTCATTTTTTGTAGCCTTGTGATGGCTCCCGTTCTTTCATCTCTGATAAACCTGAACCACATATTCCGGTTGATCGCGTAGAAAAGATCATCTTTAAAGGGAAAAATGGGATATGGGGTCCATCCCCAACTGTTGGTAAGGAATAGGGTATCTCTTTCTACATCCAGGCTTATGCGGA
>JBCBKZ010000528.1:0-4459 GCA_038520955.1 Bacteroidota bacterium
CTAGTATTCTGAAGTTAATCAATCCTGATTTACTGAAGGAGTCTTTGTCGTTTCGAGAGCCTCAACGACCCAGGGTTCGAAGCGTTTTACTAAAATCGGCTCTCTGTCTTTAAAAGTTTCAACAGATATGGAAAAACTAATTGAGGAGATAAACTCAGTAATTGTGAGAAATGAACTTGATTTTACTCTCCTGGAAAGAATAGAGGCCGGAGATATATATGACAAGCTGAATCAGTCTTTCCCAATTAATTACAATCAAAGATGGCTATGGGAGAATGAGAATATTTCGTTGAGGTTTAGTTATGAGGAAGGCAATGATTGGAGTTCTGCCTTAGGGGAAGCTTTAAATGATTTTGATGATAAGATTTTGTTCATCCCTACAGATGACGAATTCTTTCCTTGGAAAATTTTTGAGGGGGAAAAACGCCAGCTAATGGAGCTACTTGAAGACCTATATTATTTTGAATACTTTGTAACTGATAGGTCATTTCAAAAGATTGTTTTTGACAATCATCATAATGAGATAATAGTTATGAAGTGTATTACCTAAAAGCTTTAGGTGTACTGCTTTTCAAAGCTAGTCAATTATGTACTGATTAGGGTTTTTAAGAAGATCGTAAATTAATTGAGCCCACCATTTGAATGGGGGGCTCATATATCTAACCTTTGATAGTTCAGAACTTCCGTACTGGGACTTCCTAATACCCCACACTCACTCCACCATTTACTGCTATCCCTTGGCCGAAGAAGAGGCCAGTGATATTATCTGTTTGGATGAGCAATTGGATGTTACCGTTATCAGCAAAGGGGAATCTGACGCCGCCACTGGCACCCACTCCATAACGGTCAAGACCGCCTCCATAGGCATTGACGCCAAGCATGAATCTACCGTTCCATTCCTGGTAGTAGGCCAGGTTTAGCATGGGGATGTCAGATACGTTTCCGTAGCGCGTAAGACCTGAATGAAGAGAAACCACTCCATAGGCCGCATCATTAAAATGATAGAAAGCAGAAAGGTGCACACTTCCCGCTAACGGACTGGAAGAAGTTCCTGCTTCCGTTACAGGGAAAAAGAGATTTTCCAGGGTATCCGTAGGATCTAGTGAGGCGTCTTCCTCTCCTAGAGAAATGATGTTCTCCACCTCTATACCTTCATAGCTGAAGTCCACAGTATTGTTGCGAATGACCCCATCCCAACTGATGAAGCCCAGGTCCAGGGCAGCTACATGAATCTCCCATTGGTCATTGATCTGGTGGGTAAGGCCTATGTCTACCCCAGCACCATAGCCATCTATGCCAGGTGAGGCCGTCTCGAATACATCATAGGTACTCCTGATATCTACCTGTCTGCCATCTCCTGCTGTGAATAGCTCGTAGGAGAGGTCGTTGTAGAGGGTAGCCCTATCGCCAAGGAGAAACTTGGCTCTAATACCTAAACGAGTTTCTCCAAATTCGAAAGCAGTTCCCAGAGAAATCTCCTGATAAGACCAGTCTCTGAAGATCAAATCCTGATCTGACACAGTTTGTCCGGCGAAGAAAGAGTTTCCTTTTAGGATTAGGCTGGCCGTTTCGGGAGAGTTTAGCTGAAAGTATACCTGACTTCCACTCTTATACCCGAGAGAAACTGGTAATTCTCCCATATAGGTTTGTACCAGAATCTGATAATCTGTTCCCAGGCTGATTTGATTATCTGAGTCTTCCAGGTCTGCTATGATGTCGTTTTCTACTTCTTCTGTAAGCGTATTGCCGTTTTGCAGAATAGGGTCAATTCGGAAAGAATTGGTTCCCAGCCAGAACTGGGCATCTCCGCTGACCGACACATACTCATATTTTCCTTGCCCCAGTAAAGCAGGTTGGACAATGGTGGGAACACTGGCCCAGGGAGAATGCCTGAGCTGAAGACGCATTTGGCTAAATATTGTGGAGGTGCTGATGAAGGTAATCAGCATGAAGGCTATATATCTGAGCATGGAAATTAGTTGTTAAAGCGATAATTGAAATTGCCGACAAGTCTTCCGTTTAAGGTGTAATCGGCGTAGAGTTTTACCGGCGTACCTGTAGGGCTGGTATCCAGTATGTACTTGAAAATCACAAAGGCACCCTGTTCTACCCAGGTAGTGAGTTCTTCCTGAGTAAAGCTTCTGCTGAGAGAAGATTCTACCAACGTTTCTACTCTTCCTCCCGCTGACACCGGAACTCCGGCGGCTATGGACTGGTCCCTTAGTAGAACCCCTAGCGGAACGAAATTTTCATCATAAATGGTAGCTTCTACCACTGCCTCAAAAGGGAACTGATTCTCAAATAGGAGGCTTAAGGTTCCTGACTCTATTCTGCTGGCATCTGTGCCACTAAAGTCTACCTCAGAGGTATCTACTAAGACCAGAGAGGCTAACTGGCCTTCCAGCGGCAAGTCTAGCTCGAAGATGGCTCTCACCTCAGATTGGTTGGTGGCGAAGTTATCCAGGTTAGCAGCTATGGCATCCTGATTGTAAGAAACTTCCACATCATAGGAAATCTGATCTGGGACTATGCTAATGACCTCTTTCAGGTTACTATTGGCTGTGGTGAAGGATAGGATCTCTTCTGTAAACCCAAAGGTATCAGGAAGGGTGATTCTGTCTAAGGGAACAGGAGAAGCGATAGGAGCTCCCGTAAGGCCTAGTCTAAAGCCTTCATTAGATTTGATGGCTTCTAATGCACGAATACGTACGTCCATTTCCATCCCCAGTCCATTTTGTAGGATAAGCTCGGCGGTGGGCTGTTCCAGGTCCAGACTACCTATTTCCAGGTCCTGGAACGCTTCTATGTCTACTACACCGGAATACTGATCTACTCCCGTCCCAAAGTACCCTTCTACATAAGAGGGCTTAACGTCCCTGAGGGTATAGTTGAGGAATACACTGTCTTCCTGGTCTATGCTTACCTGTTTTCCTGAGAAGATTAAATCTATGGTATAAGATTGTTTAAGAGAATTAGTCTGAGTCCCATCAAAGGTGAGGTCCATGAGGTAGCCTGCAAGGTCTTCTATCTGGTTAAATGAACTCAGGCCCATAGGAGGAGCTGGATTCAGTTTAGCAGAAATGGAAGGGATATCTCCATTTAAGGTAGTGGAAGGTAGGCTATAGGTAAATGCGATAGTGTCTTCTATGGTACTGAATAAGGTGGCATCAATCACGCCAGTTTCCAGTAATACTTTAGTGAGGGCCAGGTCTGCTAAATCTCCTGTAAAGTCATAGGTGAGGGGAGTGGTATCCTGCTGAACAGTCTGAGTTGGGAAAATGGCGGTAGCTTCTCTGGCCTGTAAGCCAGCCACAGTTAATCTTACCTCTATATAGTCATTTGTGTCTATGGGAACATTGGCTGCTCCGATGATGTCCAGATTGGTTAATTCAGCTGTGAGCGCACTTTCTATGGTTTGGCCTCCCAGGTCATAGACAGCGCTAGCTGAATCTCCTGCGAGAATTTCTGGGAAGCTTCCGCTAGCCACTTCGGTTTGAAGGGTCGTATTCTCCAGCAGAAAATCTATGTTCCTCAGTCCCAGGGGAAGTTCGTTTCTCAAGCTTAGTGAGAGCTCCCCACTATCCAGGACCGCGATTTCAAACAAATCACTGGCATCAATCTGGATAGCACCTGAACTAAACCCGTTTTGGTCTGGAACAAAAGGAAGAGTTCCTCCCTGGTTAGCTAATATGATACTCCCTAGCGGATTACCATCTGCTGCCAGATTCCTGGCTATATCTGCTAGGGTAATTCTTTGGACAATGGTTTGAGGGGCCAACTCGAAGGTGCTCAAATCAAAGTTTTGGATCACAGCCGTATCAGGGATTCTCAGAAACTCTTCCAGCTCTGCCCGCAGAAGGGTATCTCTAAAAACGACGGAAAGAAATCCTGTGCTATCTTCACTTATCAGGGTAGAATCTGTGATGGCATCCCCTATGGTTACGCTACTTTTAGCTATGGGCGTAAGTAGCTCCGAATTCCAGCTTAACGATTCTGTAGGATCAAATTTGCAGGCTTCAAGAAGAAAGACGCCTGCCAAGGCTAAAGTTACAGTAATGAGTAGGTTTTTCAATGGTTCGTGTTTAGTTCAAGACCTAGTATATAACGAAGACCTGGCCAAAATTGTGTATTGATGAAATATTGATGACGGGAAATCTTATGCCATCCATTTAGACGTACACAAAATTTACGCCTATTTAAGTGTATCGAATCCTTCTGAACCTGGGAATATGTAGTGATACCCTAAAAGATGACATCTTTCCAGGCTTCCACACCGCCTTTCAGCACCTGATTACGTGCTTCTTAGCTGTAGGCAGAAAGATGGCCGACTCAGAATGCATTCAACATTCATGTGGATTTTATCCTTTCAGGTTACCACTGTCTCTAAATTTAGGGCAAAAAAAAACCGGCTTACTTTCGTAAACCGGTTATTTGTTACAAGTAACTTTTTACTTGTAAC
>JBCBKZ010000529.1:0-4458 GCA_038520955.1 Bacteroidota bacterium
AGTTTCCTTATCTACTGCTTCATTATAAGTATGAAGCGTGGCCATCGCCTTTTCCTTATCTACCCCATCCAGTTGCTGAACCAGTTCTTCCAAAGTATCAGCTTCTATGAAGCTGGCATCCCAAAATTTATATTCTCCATATAGCAGATGATCTACTTTCTGGTCAAACACCTGCCAGGCAAAATTCCCCGTCTGATTGAGAATGGCTTTCCCAAACTGGGCATAGGTATAATTTCTGAAGTTGATCCCTTCATCCACAAAACGCTCGCCCTCAGCATTCAGCATGACGCCCAGGAAGTAGCAGATTTTGCGGTAGTTCTTCCTATCTATATAAGGGATTTCCAGGTTCCCGTAGTTAGGCATATTCATGTCCATGGGAACGGCATGACATCCTTCCGGATTTCCATGAAAAACCCCACCGGCTTCTATGGCCATTTCTATTCCCTTGCCTGTATTATGAGGCGTTCCTCTTACTTTAGACTTTCCCCATTTCTCCCCCATATATTTTTCGCGCATCTTCTCGCTGGCTTCGAATCCTCCTGACCCGAGAATGACGGAATCTGCTTCCAGCTCTATCTCACCTTCAGGGCCCTTGGTCTTGACCCCACAGACCTTCCCATTCTTCAGGATGAGTGATATGCCCTCCGTTTCATACTGAATACGCCCCCCGAGACGTAAAAACTCCTTCAGTTCATCTTCAATCATTCCTACACCTTCTCCGCGGGAGGCAAGGGTAAGTCCCCCCCAGAAGATATACTTACCATCTTTTTCAAAAGTCTGGCGGGAGTAAATAGGTTCAAACCTCACATTGTGAGTCCCCAGCCAGCGCATAGTATCATAACTATGGTCTATCAGAATTCTCTGATGCATACTGATGGGTCTGCCATCATTAAATCCCAATAGGTCTTTTTCAAATTTTTCCTTAGTGTACGACCCAAATTCTGTGTTGGGAATTCTCTCATCATCAGGATTCAGCAAAAGGGGATAAAGATCATCGTTGGATTCGTACACAAATCGCATGGCACCAGCTGTATACTTACTGTTGCCACCAGCTTCTTCCTGATTGCCTTTTTCGATCATAATGACCTCGGCTCCCCCATCTAAAGCAGCTATTCCTGCACAAAGCGCAGCATTTCCGCTCCCTACAACGATGACCTTTTTTTTATGAGTTTCCCCCATTGCTTATCCTCTTTTGTTTATGCTAAAACTTATTTCCAATTGTAATTCAGGGTCAAGTTAATGAACCTACCATTGGTCCCGAACTGATTTACCCTTCTTGAATAAATTACCTCTCCCCTAACCTGTGCTTCACGAAGCATGTCCGGGTACACGTCAAACAGGTTATTTATCCCAAATGTCAGAGACAGTTCTTCATTCACATGTCCTGTGATAGAGGCATCTACGATAGTTTTGCCACCTAATACCTGAGGTTCACCACCACCAGGAGGATTATCATCCCATTCATTGATGGTGGAGTTGAATCTCATTCTAGGCTCTGAAACCTCTCCAAAGGCAGTAGCTCTCAGAAGTACCGAAATGGGTCCTGAACGGAAGGAAGGACTCAGAATGATCTTACTTCTTGGCGTACCCTCTACCAGATAGATGAAGAAGTCACTGCCGTTGTTGGTTCTGTCAAATGAGATGAAAGGTGCCAACTCACGGGTAGGATTCAGTTCATCAATCTCTGTTTCATTGAAGTTCATGGCCAGGTTTACACTGAAGTACTTGGTGGGAGAAATCACCTTACTATAAGCAGCTACAAAGTCCAGTCCCTGAGTTGTGGTGTTAATGGCATTAGCAAAAAAGTTAATGTCATCAAATCCGGAGGTAGCAAATACAGGAAAGTCTGCCGCAGCTACCTGTGCCAGAAAGATCCTGTCATCTACGGCTATCTGGTAAGCATCCAAAGTCAATTTCAGGTCACCGTCCAGCAACTTGGCTGTGGCCCCTACTGCAAAGTCCAGAGAGGTCTCAGGCTGAAGATTATCAATTCCAAATGCTGACTGCACTCTAGAGTCTCTAATAGGTAAGGTAGGTGATACTATAGAACTACCATCCCCATCAAAGGAAATCTGGCTAAAGTTACTATAGTGCGTCTGAGCCAGGGCTGGTGCACGGAATGAACGGTTTACAGATCCACGTAGGGAGAAGTTCTTTCCGATCTTATATCTGGCAGCTGCCTTATAAGAGAAATCAGATCCAAAGTCAGAATAGTCTTCAAATCTACCCGCAACTGTGATCAGGAAGGCATCAGATAACTCTGCATCTAATTCTGCATAAATCCCCAGGTTATTTCTGTCCCAGAATCCAGTAGAAGCTGGCGTAAATCCTTCTCTACCGGAAGATCCAATATCTCTTCCTTCAGTAGATAAAGCTCCTGGGAACCATGACTCTTTCTCTCCCTCTGATTGCTGGTAGGTTTCTCTTCTATACTCAGATCCGAATGAAAGATTCACACCCTCAGATAGAGATTTAGTAACATCTACATTCAGTACTGTTTGAGTAACCCTTAATCCTCCTGTGTAAAATTGAGTAGGAGATTCAGCCCCCAACGAAGGGTTTACTGTATTTCTGGCAAATAACTGTACGTCATTCCCACTGTATCCTACACTGAAGTCCAGATCCCAGTCATTTTTCAGATCTCCTCTAAAACCAGAGGTTAGCTGCCAGTCAGTCAGTTCTGAAGGCACTTCAGGATTATATCCATCAGGAAAGATTTCCAATACAGCACGACTGGTTCTGGCAGGCGTACGGGTAAATACCCCACCTACGATATTTTTTCTGGTAAATCCAGCCATTCCATAGAACTCCCACATTTCATTTAGGGGTTTTCCGGCGTTGATGAAAATACCTCCATTAGAGTTTTCTGCTGTACCTAAAATGGCCCCATCAGGATCAATTCCATTTTGTGCCTGAAGCTGTTCGTCAGTAAGGCCCAAGGGGGCATACTGTTCTTCCACATACCAACCGGATGAGTGTCTGTAGGTACCTGAACGGTCAGTTGCGTCTGCATCAAAATACGTCAGGGTAGTACTCACAAAACCATCATCTCCCC
Organism: Bacteroidota bacterium; assembly: GCA_038520955.1. Taxonomy (GTDB): domain Bacteria; phylum Bacteroidota; class Bacteroidia; order J057; family J057; genus JBCBKZ01. The sequence goes on from JBCBKZ010000529.1 coordinate 3,056, forward strand.
AGGGAAGACCAAAGTTTAGAGATCCTGAATACGTATTCCCATCTGTAAGCATATCATCTCCGTAGATGAAGTCTCCTTCATTCCCTGCATTAGTGATATCATCATACTTAGGTTTGGTAGCTGTAGATCCCACATACGCTTGGAAAGAACCTCCAGAACGGTTTCGTTTAAGCTGAAGGTTAACTACCCCTGCTATGGCATCAGAACCATATTGAGCAGCAGCTCCATCTCGTAGTACTTCCACACGCTCCACAGCAGCAGAAGGAATAGAGTTTATATCATTCCCTAACTGGCCTTTCCCTACCCCATCATTACCGTTGAAGAAAGCTACCTTATGGCGACGCTTTCCATTAACCAGCAATAGCGTTTGGTCAGAACCCAGACCTCTCAACTGAGCCGGGTCAATCAGTGGCGCAAGGTCATTAATCCCAAATTTTTGTGCACTGAAAGAAGGTACAGTAAAGTGGATCGCCTGACCGATATCAGGTTGCCCTGTCTTCAGAAGTTCTGATCCCTGAATGGCATCAATTGGCACTGGACTGTCAAGGTCCGTCCGGGGCTTACCGCGCGAACCGATTACCGTTACGGCTTCTAAGGCAAGTCCAGGTGATAAGGTAATGGTGATGTCTGTCTGATCACCTACTTCCACCTCTGTACGCTGATACCCTACGTAAGTAACTACCAGGGTAGCTCCGGTAGGAACATCCAGGCTGAACTTTCCTTCAGCATCCGTATTGGTCCCACGTGCGGACCCTTTCACGACTACGGTAGCTCCTAAAAGCGGACTCCCGTTTTCATCCACGACGGTACCTGTAATAGGCACAGCTGCGTCTGCATCAACAGCTTGAACCACGGCAAAGTTGAATCCCACCATCAGGGATAACAAACATAGCATGATCCTGCTCTTGAGAAATTGTTTCACAAGTAGTAAAATCCTCATAATTGAAATATTAGTTTAGTGGTAGTCCCATAAAATGGTAAGGGTTCGGCACCACTATTACCGACCCTCATGTAAGCGAGTAATTCTTGTACGGTTTGGGTAAAGGAGCTTATCATATATAAGCTCAGTAGGTAGGTTGGAAACTCAACATGCTTAAAGACCTCTTTTTGATCACTCAAAAAGTTGATGCCTCATTAATTCTGCATAAAATCCCTTACCCTAAATGGATGGGTAAATGCAGCAGATTTCTAGTACATGTTCAGTTTATCTTCACTAAAGATGAACAAAAATGTTAAGGAATGCTACCTTTTTATTGGAAATACAATATTTAGAATATTCTACGTAAAGAGTTTCTTGAATTTATCGTACAAAAGCTTTTGGGGGAAACAAATGATTAACAGCTAGTTACCCTTCGATAACTTACTTACCATTTAACAAAGAGGTTTGGGTAGGGCCATATTTT
>JBCBKZ010000052.1:0-14447 GCA_038520955.1 Bacteroidota bacterium
CCAAGATGCTGGTTTACATCACCGCCATCACGGTCCCTTTATTCATTCTGATATTCTGCTATCACGCCCTAATAGTTCCTCAACTAGGCCCTCAACCTAGTGAGCCATTTAGGATCATACTGGAACAGATTTACATCATTGTTAATGGAGGAACTATATTACTAGCAGGTTTTCACCTCATGAAAAATCCGGCCATTCTCAAGGAACAAATCATACAGAAGGAAAAACCAGAGAAGATATCAGAGGCAGTAGATGAGAATATCCAAAAGCTTCACCAGCTTATAGAAGATGAAAAAGTTCATCTGGACCATAACTTAAGCGAAAAACTTCTGGCAGAAAAACTTGGGATTCAGGCCTACCTGCTATCTCGCTTACTGAATGATCACCTGGGAATGACCTTCAGACAGTTTGTCAATGAGAAGAGAATTGGGTTTGCAAAAGAACTCCTGAGTAAACCAGAAAATCATGATTTGACCATATTTGCAGTGGCAGTAGATAGTGGATTCAACTCTGAATCTGTCTTTTATGTGAACTTCAAGAAGTACACAGGTATGACACCCACTCAGTTTAAGAAAGAGTGTATCAGACAGCATAAACTATCCAAAGAAACTGCCCTTAGGGGTTGAGTTAATACAAGATCAAAGACATAAGATAAGATTTCACATGAGCCATCCCGGGTTTTCAGGATGGCTCATCTTCTTTTCACGGCATTCCCATAAACAGACTATTCTGCCTCCCAGGGCCATCTATTGGGTCATTTTGCTTCTCCAACTAACTCTGGTTTTTAGAAACCGAAGTGATCCCGAAGGGCCTACTCCTATTTTTCCAAGAAATAACACACATGCATCAGACCATAAAAAAGCCAGCTAGCATTTCAGAGAAGCTAGATTCGGTAAATGAATATGAAAGAGAACCTGTGCCTGAGAAGAAGGTGAAGGGCTTCAAGAGTTTTGTAGGGATGGTGGCTGGTGAACACATAGCGGGTACCGAGTTTGTCATAGGGCCACTATTTGTCCTACATGGAGCAGGAGCTACGGATGTCCTTTGGGGATTGCTTATCGGAAACATTTTGGCCACCCTAAGCTGGACCTTAATATGTGCACCCATAGCCGTTAAGACGCGTCTGACTATCTTCTACAAGTTGGAGAAAATAAGTGGGCAAGGCCTGGTCAGTATTTACAACTTCATTAATGGGCTTCTCTTCTGTGTAACGGCTTCCGCCATGGTGGGTGTCTCCGCCTCTGCCATTGGCCTTTTCTTTAATATTCCGGGGCCGGGTCTCACAGACCTCTACCCTACGAGTTTTTCCTGGATTCTCATCATTCTACTAATAGGTTCAGTGATAGCTATAGTAGCCACCTTTGGTTTTGACAGAGTATCCAAATTCGCTAACATTTTCGCCCCATGGATGCCCATCATTTTCCTTTCCAGCGGGATAGCCATGCTGCCCAGCCTGGGGATAACGGATTTCTCTGATTTCATTACAGTAGCGAAGGAAAAGATATGGACCGGCATCCCCCAGGAAGGACAATCCAAGTATACCATTTGGCATATCATCATGTTTTCATGGCTATGTAATAGTGCTATGCATATAGGGCTTACAGATATGTCCATTTACAGATATGCCAAGAAATCCAGCTATGGCCTGGCATCCGCTTTCGGAATGTTCATCGGGCATTACATGGCATGGATAGCGTCCGGGATTTTATGTGCTGTAGCGATAAATGCAGGAAACGATAATCCTTCACCAGGACAAATAGCCTTCATGGGAGCGGGAATAGCGGGATTGATTTGCGTGGTTGTGGCCGGATGGACTACCGCTAATCCTACCATCTATAGGGCAGGGTTAGCAGTCCAGGGCCTTTTCCCTACTCAAAAAAGATGGAAGATTACCCTGGCTGTAGGGATGGGGGCCACTATTTTGGCCTGTTCTCCTTTCATCGTTTCCAAACTGGATCAGTTCCTGGGCTTTTATGCCCTACTCGCATCCCCTGTAGGTGCCATAGTTTTGGCGGATGTATATCTGTTTCCACGTCTAGGTCTCAGTCCCAATTTCGCCCACCTGAAGAGTGTCTACATCAACTGGGCCGTATTAGGTACCTGGGCCATTTCCATTGCAGGCAGTTACTTCCTCTATGTCATTCTGAATGTAGAGTTTTTCTTCTTCATGGCTATCCCCGGATGGATACTGGCTTTCATTAGCTATCCCATTCTGGCATATGTACAGGAGATCTGGCTACTACTTCCCTCAAATCAATCTGAATAATCATGAAAAATATATTTCCAGCCCTCATTAGAGCGGTTTCTCTCATCGGTTTGTTTATCACATTGATTCCCTGTTTCCTGCTCTTTCAGGGCTCTATTAGCCTGGACCAGTATTATGGTTGGGTGCTGGCAGGTAGCCTGATTTGGCTGGTATCTGCTCCCTTCTGGATCAACAAAGGAACTGAAAAGACAAACTAACAATCGATCAGACAAAGGAATGCTTACGCTCGAAATTAAGAACCCTTCTTTAGGGCTACTACTACCCCTTATTTTTCTCTGTACCATAGGTTGTCAATCCCAGATGGAAGTAGTCCAGAAGAAGCCTAACATCATTTGGCTGGTTGCGGAAGACCTTAGCCCCAGGTTTGACTTTTATGGGGATACTTTGGCCCATACACCTAACCTGAGTGGACTGGCCAGTAAGAGCATCATCTTTGATCAGGCCTTTACCGTTTCAGGCGTATGCGCACCAAGCAGGTCCTCCATCATCACCGGCTGCTATCCCACCTCCATAGGTACCCAGCACATGCGTCAGCAGCCCAGTGTCATTCCCATGCCAGGCTTTCCAAGGTATAATGCCGTTCCTCCTCCTGAGGTTAAAGCTTTCCCTGAACTCCTCAGAGTAGAAGGCTACTGGACAGCCAGTTACAGAAAGCTGGATTATCAGTTTGGAAAGCCCTTCACTATCTGGGATGAGGTTTCAGATGAACCTCACTGGAGAAACAGAACTTCGGAGGATGAAGACAAACCCTTCTTTCTCTATCGCACCTATGAGATCACTCATGAAATCAATATCTGGCCGGACTCTACTAAGTCCAGATTTTTTAAAGAATTTGGTGTGGACCTTTCCCAACAAGCCCCGGATGTCATAAAGCGCCCTCCATTTGATCCTATACACAAGGTAGGTCCAGCTATGGTGGAAGTCCCTCCTTATCTCCCAGATAATGAGATAAGCCGGGACCACATAGCCAGACTGTATGATAATATGAGCAGAATGGATGTACAGGTTGGGAATCTACTAGCTGATTTAAAAGAAGATGGCTTACTGGAGAATACCATCATTTTCATCATGAGTGATCATGGCGATTGTCTTCCCAGAGGAAAAAGATGGATATATGATTCTGGAATCCATAGTCCCCTGGCCATCTACATTCCTCCTAACTACCTTCCGGAGGGTATTTCTCAAACAGGTAGAACGCAAGACCTCATTAGTTACATTGACCTAGCCCCAACCGTGCTGGAATTTGCAGGGGTACCTGTACCAGGCTGGATGCATGGGGAGCCTATTTTCAGTGAATTAGCAGAGAACCCACGCTCCTACATTTTTGCCGCCAGAGACAGAATGGACAACAGATATGACAGCCGCAGGGCCATCAGGAATCAGCGATACAAGTACATCTATAACTATTCTCCTGAGAAACCTTACCAGCAGCAAATAACCTTCCTGGAACAAATGCCCTTAATGTGGGATATTCTCCGGCTGAAGAAAGAAGGAAAGCTGGCAGAAGTTCAATCCTCATGGCTAACTAATCAGAAACCCCGGGAGGAGTTATATGACCTCCAAGAGGATCCATTTGAGCTGAATAATCTGGCAATGAATCCTGCGTACAATGAGATAAAAACTACCTTGCAGCGAGACTTACAAAAGTGGCAAAAGCAGTTTGGTGATCTCGAAGACCTTGACGAAAATATACAAGCAGAACAAATGTGGCCCAGGGGTAAACAACCCCAAACTGCCCGGGCAAATGTATTTCTAGTAGATGGAAAGGTAGTAATCAACTGCCCAACTGAAGGAGCCAGCATAGCCTATAAAACTTCCACTTCTGATAGATGGGAAATCTATACTAAGCCTATTCCATATGAAGGATCTATTACCATAAAAACTCAACGATATGGCTATAAGGTCAGTGAGGAAGTGGAGTTTAGTCAATAGTCAAAGGACCCATAACTCCTTCTTAGGGGCGATTAAACGCAAGCGTTTTTTAGTGAGGTAGTGAGACGATCTATTTTGACAGACACCTACTGGGAAAAATTAGCATACTAAGTCGAATACAAGGATTTCACTTTTATACTGCTTAATTTTCCTGTGCGAAGGGGTGAACGAACGCGGGGAGGATGGCTTGTGGGAAGGCCTTGGTTTGTTCGTTCTTGTTTTTTGCTTCGTTTTCAACAAGGAAAATGAAGAGGAAGGCTTGATAGGGAAACTCTTTACATATATTCCAATAGCCGATTCATTTTTACAATATGCTTTACCTAAGCTACGTCGCCTGCAGCAGGCCCTTCTTTTTTCCAAAGCAAAAAAAGAAGGCAAAAATGCATTGTCCCTCCAATGCTACGCTGCACCCCTCCCACAACCCGTGGAGGAACGGCCAGCCCGCTTTATATGCGAGGAAAACGACATAGATTTGTTAGATGACCGATATTCAATTTGCTTCCTTTTAATCAAAGAAGGAATAAACGAATCAGTACAAATAATAGAGAGTAAATTAATTGGTGTCAATTCGTGTATTCGTTTCTTCCAATCATTTAAGAAAATGTCCTTTCTTCCATATTCTTTGGTAAGTGCAGAGGGAGATCTTCCATGCGCTCACAGCAAAGTTGCTCCATGACCTGCTGAAGCTGCCTCTTGATCATAGAAATGGTATGTAAGCCTCCCCGCTTACCTAAGGCTCCTACCCCATACATAAAGGTTCTCCCCATAAAGGTAAAGGCAGCTCCTTTAGCTATAGTCCTGGCTATATCAGGTCCGGAACGCATGCCACTATCCATCATGACCGTGATTTTATCTCCATACTTGGGGGCTATTCTGTCTAGTGCTTTAATGGTAGATTCTCCAGCATCTAATTGACGCCCGCCATGATTAGAGACTATTACCCCATCAATACCCAAGGAAATAGCTTTCTCTACATCCCATTCATTGGCTACGCCTTTCAGGACCAGTTTTCCTTTCCACATATCCCTGATAGGCTTTATTTTCTCCTCATTAAGTCTACCTGAGAAAGTTTGGTCCATGAATTTTCCCAGTTGGGATAGGTTCAGATTCTTGGGCTTATAGGGCTTAAGAGTTTTGAAGTCTGGTTGACCGTGAAGTAGCGTTTGGATGGCCCAATTAGGCTTCATCATGATCTGGATCATGTTTCTCAAGGTCATTTTCGGGGGCATAGAAAGACCATTTCTGATATCTCGTGGTCTGTACCCGAAGGTGGGTACATCACTTAGAATCACCAGTACCGGACAGCCTGCATCCGCTGCCCTGTTAATGATAGCGTCCCTTAAAGTATCCTCTGCCGGATGGTACAACTGAAACCATGCCTTGCCTTCCGTTACTTTAGCAACTTCTTCTATATCAGCGGTAGAGACTGTACTCAGAATGAAAGGTATGTTATGCTGATGTGCGGCCTTAGCAAGAATAATGGGCGCATTAGGCCAAACAAGTCCCTGTAGCCCAATGGGAGATACACCAAATGGAGCCGCATATTCTTCCCCAAAAAGGGTAGCCTTCAAGCTGGAATGCTCATGCTTTCTCAGATAATAAGGAATGAGTTCTACTTCCCTGATATCTGAGGTATTTCTTCTGAGATTTATGTCTTCGTTACATCCTCCATCTAAGTACTCGAAGGCAAAACGGGGAACTCTCTTTTGAGCTTTTTTTCTTAGGTATTCTGTGGATGGGTATCCTGAATGTATAGTCAACTCCATGTGATTGATTCTTTACTTCTACTTGATTGAATGACAGGATGCTGGACAAATATTTCTGCCAAGAAAAAACATTATTAACTATGTCACATCCTGCTGCATCTCCCAATGAAAAGGAGCCAATTATCAGCTCATCTACCAGATTAAGTAGTTTAGTATTTGTGTCTTTAAGAAAAACCCGGACGGGAAAATCCAAATCCGGGTTCTAGAAAAAAACTACTACGTTTTACTACTCTTAAGCCAAATCGTTATTAGCTATCTACAACATCATTATTTTGATAGTTAGTGCGATGAATGCATAGGCAACTTAGCATGAGAATAATCCTCACCCCTACTGATTCAAAAACACATAGAAATTAAGCTAACATGATAGTCGATCGCTGATACCTGCAGTTTTTTCTTATCATTTTACCGAGAGAATTCCAGGAGTGCTATTCCGCTTAAAGTAGGATTCCAGCATCTCTAGACGAGGGGTTTGCAAATACCTATAGAGAGAATCCCCTCTACTAGTAGGGCTCATTTCGGCATCCCAAATATGGCTCTCCCTGTAAGCATGGTAAGACCAGCTCCAGCCCTCATTTTCACAGTAGGAAATGATGTCTTCCAAATACTGGTCTCCAGAAGGAACCCACCTTGGAACACTGAATTCTCCTACCAAAAGTGGTACGCCTAATGAGTCAGCAACTCTTTTGGCAGGCTCAAAGGCTGCGACCAACTTTTCCTTATCCCAACTAACCCCTTCAATGATTCCGGGGTAAACTACCCCACCCTCTCTGCCAAACACATCCTGATGAGAAAAGTCCATTGGGCTGTACATGTGTATTTGATACACGATCAGGGGATCATCAAACTTTTTAAGCAGCCTCATACCCTTTGCATAGCTTTCGGAAGTATTCCCTTCCTTTATCTTGAACCTGGGTGCTGCAATTACGATGGGATGGATGGTATCATGCCTTCTAATGGCTTGAATCAGTCTATCATACAAAGGATTGATGTCCCAGTCTTCCGTAAGAATGTTGCCTAAAGCAGGCTCGTTCAGAAGGTCATAGCCTGCTATGGCATGTTTCTCCCCGCCGTACTTCTCAGCGACCTTCCCCCAAAAATCCACCAACAGATCCTGATAATGTTTCTCTTTCCAAAAAGGATCTGTATCCAACATCGTCCATGGAAAATTCATACCAGGATACCTGTGTGGATCAATCAACACTTCAATTCCGACCTCTGCACACCAACTAAGGATGGAGTCCAGTTTCACCCATGAAGCTTCATTTATTTCGTAGGGAGGCTGTAGGTCCATCATGGGTTCTGAGGCAAAAGCAAGTCGAATAAAATTCGCATTCATGGCAGTCAGATCATAAATGTCATGCTTTTTCAAATTAGGAGCAGCACTCATACCTCTATAGGGACCCCAGGTGAACTCTGGTTTGTTCTCTATAGGTCTTTTTACTGCCGTCTGACAGCCTAAGAATCCAAAGGCCAATAAGATAATTAGATAGGTTAGTTTCATGGGAATTCAATGATGGTAATGGAAAAAGGAACCAGGGTTAAGAGGTCAGTGGTACTACCCTCCATGATCTCCATCCCTTCTTCATCCATGACGTAATGAGTCAGGGGAGCTGAAGCCTGTCTGAAGGTAACTTCTCCTGAATGAAGTTGCTGGCTATCTAGCGTGAAGGGTTGAGAACTATAATTAATGAGTATACCCCTTTTCTTTTCACCCTCATGGCTGAATACAAATCCACATAGAGCCTCATAGGTATTTCCTGATAAATCTATCAGGACCGGAGCATCATCAAATTTCATGGGAGTGCAGCTTACCTTTCCCCTACTAGCCTGAGCAAAGTAGCTGGTACTTAAGCCTGCTGCCGATAAGCTCCAAGGTTTTCTATATACCCTTTCATCTACCACATGATCCAGCGGATTTACATCATAGATCACGGCAAACTTACTCCCAGTGATATTGTGGACATTACACAGTTTGACCTGTTTATGTCGGAAGAAGGTCTCATAAAAAACGGAAAGTACCAGGCTGTTAGCCCATGTTCCTCGGATGGCTGACTTGTCTGCTCTAAGGTTAAACTCGGTTATCCAGATATCCAAAGAGTCCGGAAGCCCCATTTGGGTAAATTCCTCAGCTTTATGAGCAGCAGTCGTCAGCATATTGGTATAGTGTGCCTCCTTTCCCAAGAGTGCTAGTTCTTCTTTCTGATATAGTTGAGTAGATTTCTTCTTCTCTTCCCCACTGAGTCCCTCCTGCCCGGCGGTAATCTCAGCTTTTTCCTTCTCCCCTCTTATCCCCAAAGGAGAGTACATATGCTTGGTTACTGCCATAGAAGAGGGTGCCTCTCCAAGCAGTCGTTGATTCCAGTTTGCATGCCTGGGCTTTCTATTAATGGTAGTTCCTATGACAGCTATCCTTGCATCTGGAAAGACTATCTTTAGTTTCCGTTGCCATTCCTCTGAGGTTTTTCCCAAGTCTTCTGGTGTGGGATACATTCTCATTTCCAGAGAAAGATTAAAGTAGAGCTCATTCCCCAGCTCAATGTATTCTATGGGCATGCCCAGACTTTCAGCCTTTTTAAGGGCAGTAATGGAATGATTCAGATCTCTGGTCAGCATGTTTAGCATAAACACCGGCTTAGTGCCTGTTTCACGGCATACCAGCGCCAGGTTTTCAAGGGTATATCGCTTAGGGGATTCTTTTAAATTTTGCTCCACTACCCATGGAATCAGGTCTTCATCCGCCACTTCACTGTCCAGCCAGCCTTTTTCCCAATCCCAGGTATTCCCCAAGGTGCCCGCAGGATATCTAAGGTTCCCTACCCCAAGCTTCTTGAAAGCAGCCATTAATGCCTGATTCTCCCATGGCGAATCAAACTGGGTGAGGTTGCCATTTACCCCAACAAAGTCCGGGTATATGCTATGAGGCTCTCCCTGTCTTAGTTGTATTAGCTGTGCTTTCTCAGGATTAGCACAAGCTCCCATCAACAAGCAAATAAGGTAGGAGGCCAGTAGTGTAGGTTGAAAATAGAATATGATAGGTCTCATATTCCATCTTAGCTATTAAGAAGCTTTCTCTCCTGATGATTTGTAAATCCATAGCAACTATCTCCTTTCTCCTAGAGAACCAAGAAACAGAACAGAGACAAATTCTATCCGATAGAAAAGGAAAGGCTGATTCATCAGATTTCTTTTCCTACTTTTTCATGTTAAACGCTAACTCTAAATAGGCATCATCTTGCTTAAGAGTTACCCTGATTGCAGGAAATAAGGAGATTCATCCAGGAGGTGATTCTATTGTTTCCTGCTCATGACGCTTATACATTACTCATCAAACACAATCCCTCCAGCCTTCAACAAAAGGTCATTTTTTCTAGCGTTTCTCTACATTTTTATATTTCCGAAGAATGGAAGCATAATACAGTTCCATATGACAGAAAATATAGACAAAAATCTAATAATCAGTTCATTAGACCAAATATAAAAGCCTTAATTCACTCTTTGAAAACACTATTTTATGTGAATTTGAAAATCCAAAGTTGTTTTGAAGTGCCTGATACCGCTAATGCATTCTGTTACCTCTACCTTAGACTTGCGATCTCTTTTACTTTTCAGAAAGGGAGTACATACATCAAAACTAGATATCATATGGGATCTACTATGAACACAAAATATTTTGTGTCCTTTCTTCTGCTACTATTCTATTTTGCGGGAGCAAGTGCTCAAAATTCAAGAACAATCTCGGGCCAGGTCCTGGCTGAAAACGGGACACCCCTGAATGGGGCCAAGATTCTAGAGGTAGGCACACAAAACGGAGCCTTCTCGGACCAGAATGGAAACTTTACCCTCACAGTAAGTAGTGATGATGCTACTCTACAAGTAAGTTTCATCGGTTTCTCAACCCAAACTATTCCCACTGTAGGAAAATCATCTCTTAGCATAAGCATGCAGGAATCAGGGCTTGCCCTTGATGAAGTTGTGGTAGTTGGATACGGTACGCAGCAACGTGATGATTTAACAGGCTCTATTTCTGCTATCAATAAAGAGAGCCTGGAAGGAAGGCCCGTCGCAAACTTTCAGGACGCCCTACAAGGTCAGGTAGCGGGCTTGCAAATCACTAATTCTACGGGTGCACCGGGTGGAGGAACTAACGTGGTCATTCGTGGGATAGGAACCATCAATGGAGGAAGCGCTCCCCTTTATGTGATAGATGGGAATATCATAGGGACTAGCATTGGTAATCAGGGAGCGGCCTTTACCAGACCTGATCCTCTATCTACCATCAACCCTTCAGACATAGAGTCTATCACAGTCCTCAAAGATGCCTCAGCTGCCGCTATGTATGGTGCCAGAGCCGCCAACGGGGTAATTATTATCACCACCAAAAGAGGAGAGGCTGGAGCACCCCAGTTTAGCTTTAATGCATTTGCTGGTGTTCAGAATGCCACCAATACCCTTGACCTGTTAAACAGCCAGCAGTACCAGCAGGTCATGAATACTGCGAGAGATAATGGAGGACTTGACAGAATTACGTCCTTAGATGGCACAAATCTTACAACTGATACAGACTGGCAGGATGAGATATTCCGATCAGCGGCCATGCAGTCTTACGAGCTTAGCGCATCAGGAGGTACGCCCAAGACCAAGTACTATACTTCCTTAAACTACACAGACCAGGACGGGATCATCATAGGAACTGGACTGGAAAGAGTATCTGTACGCGTAAACACAGACACCAAACTGGGTAAGTTTAAAGTTGGGAACTCTCTAAATATTTCCAGAACCACTTTCGATAAGGAAAGCATAGGGAATAGCCAGTCAATTCTTAGCAATGCTATTGCCAATCAGCCAAACGTGCCTGTGAGAGATCCTAACTCCATAGGAGGATTTGCAGGACCTACGCCTGCTGACGGCGAACCTACCCTTAATCCAGTAGCGGCTCAGTCTCTGGTAACCAATGAGAATGTTACTAACAGAATACTGGCTACAGTATTTGGTGAGGTGGAAATAGTGAACGGACTTAACTACCGCTTAAACCTCTCAGCTGACCTGATTTCTTTCCATGACAGATTTGCTGCTCCCCTATTTGAGCAGGGTGGTCTTCAGATTCCAGGTTTTGAGGATGGTGCCCAGGTACGTGAAGCCAGAGGAGAAAGTAATTCTTATCTGATAGAGAATACATTAAACTTTAAGCGACTGGTAAATAATCACAATATAGACCTGCTGGGGGGCTTCACTGCTCAACAGACAGAATTTGAAAACCTGAATGCGCGAGTAGTAGGTCAGTTTACTGGTTCTGGTCTGCCTATCATCAGTGGTTCTAATGACATCAGATCTTTCGGTGGAACTGTGAGGGAAACCCGTACAACTTCTATCATAGGTAGGGCTATGTATGACTATGACGGAAGATACCTCGCTACGGTAAACTTCAGAAGAGATGGTTCTTCCAGATTTGTAGGGGATAATGTGTATGGAAACTTCTGGTCAGCATCAGCAGGATGGAACATTGGGAAAGAAGCTTTCATGGAGAATAGTGGGATAGATCTGAAAGTACGTGGTAGTTATGGAGAACTCGGGAACGATGCCATTAATGCAAACGCAGCCCGATTCACGCTGAATAATAATGCCACTTACGTGCTGGGAGATGGACAGGTTCTGGCCCCAGGCGTAGGTCCTGCAGGTGCTGTTCAGAATAGTGATCTTCGTTGGGAGAGACAAAAACAGCTAAACATAGGGCTGGATATAGCCTTTATGGACAGAGCCCTGGAATTCACAATTGACTACTTTAACAAGGTATCAGAGGATCTACTCCTAACAGTGCCCGTTCCTAATACTACTGGTTTCAACAGCATTACCCTTAATGCAGGAGAAATACAAAACACAGGATTTGAGTTCACAGGTAGATACAATGTCACACTAGGAGAAGATTTCATCCTTAGCCTTAGTGCCAATGCTACCATTCTAGATAATGAAGTAACCTCTCTCTTTGGAGACATAGAAGGAATTGAACGTGATCGTTTCTCCCAGCTAGGGAATGCTACCCGTACAAGAATTGAAGAAGGTCAGTCAGTGGGCGCTTTCTATGGGTATGTAGTAGAAGGGATATTCCAGTCTCAGGAAGAAATCAATAATGCACCTGATCAGGGATTTGACAACACCGCTCCTGGTGATTTCAGATACAAAGACATAAGTGGTGAAAACGGACAACCTGATGGGGTAATTGATCAGTTTGACAGAACCTTTATTGGGAATCCTATACCAGATTTACTGTATGGGTTTAGTCTAGCCTTTGACTACAAAAACTTCGATTTCTCGGCACAGTTTCAAGGAGTTGCAGGTAATAATATTTGGAGTGAGACAAAATTCTTCTCTCAAAGTTATGCCCGTACCAACAACCTGACTACTGCTGTCCTGGACGCATGGACTCCCTCAAATCCGTCAACCACCACGCCAAGAGCTTTACCTCAGACAGTAAGTAATAATGACCTTATCTCTTCATTCTTCATTGAACCCGGGGACTATCTGAGATTAGCCAACTTACAGCTAGGATATAAGATACCGGTGGCCAATGTGAATTTCCTCCGATTTGCCAGAGTGTATTTCGCAGCTCAAAATCTGCTCACCATCTCAGGCTACCAGGATGTAGGTTTTGATCCGGAGGTAGGAACTAATGGGATAGACAATGTGGTATATCCTCGTGCAAGAGTGATTACTGGAGGCGTACAAATTCAATTTTAATTAGATAAACTACTCAATAATGAAAAACATTCATCAGCTAATCAGTATGCTTCTCCTACCGGTCCTATTACTTGGGCCGCTGGGATGTGGTAGAGAATACCTGGAAGATGTACAGGTATTAGAAGAACTGGACGGAACCACCTTTTACCAATCCGAAAGTGATGCTATACAGGCGGTTACCGCCGCTTATACCCCCCTACAAGGAAGAGGGTTGTATAAGAGAGAGCTTTATGCGCTTCAGTATGCTTCTGGAGAATATGCCATCACAGCAGGTGGTTTCCAGTACTCAGCATTCCCTAACTTTAACTTTGACGGTACCTCATCACAGGTGATCACCAGTACCTGGAGAACCTGTTTTCAGGGGATAGCCCGTGCCAATGCCGTACTGGAGAGAGTCCCTGAAATAGAGTTTACCGATCAGGATCTACAGAACAGAATTTTGGGAGAAGCCTACTTCTTGAGAGGACTATACTATTTTCACCTGGTGACCCTATACGGTGATGCCCCTATTCTGGACAGACTGGTAAGCGGTCCTGAAGATGAGCTGTTTGCTCCTTCAAGAAATCCTGCCTCAGAGGTATGGACCTTCATAGAGTCAGACTTTACCCAGGCCAGAGGGCTTCTTCCACAAAGAGGGGAGTATGCCTCCTCTGAAGTAGGAAGAGCCACCAGTGGAGCCGCCCAAGGGTATCTCGGAAAAGCATTTTTGTATCAGGAAAAGTTCGCCGAAGCCAGTGCTGCTTTTAAGAGTATCATGGATGGCGAATATGGTTCTTATTCTCTGGTAAATTTTGAGGATAACTTCACAGATGCAAATGAAAATAATGAGGAGTCCCTTTTTGAGGTACAATTCATTGGGGGCATAGGAAACATCTGGGCTGGAGATGACACTGGAAACGAGACTGAGAGTACCTACCTGGGGACTGAGTTTGGCCCAAGATGGTTTGGAAATGCCTATCCCTCTGACGCCATGAATGCCATTTTCGACAGAAATCCTGAGGAGAGTGTGAGAAGATTATTTACCATTGCCAGAGAAGGAGATTCCTGGGGTTCCTGGGATCCAGTTGCAGTGTCCAATTTCAATGCTCGTATTCCAAATGCCGGTGGGAGCAGCGCCATCAGAAAGCATAACCTGGGTCCTGCAGAGGTGCGTCTCCAGTCAGGTATTAATTACAGAATGATGCGTTACTCAGATGTTCTCCTTATGTATGCTGAGGCAGAAAATGAAATCAACGGCCCTTCCCAGGCAGCTTACGAGGCCATCAATCAGGTACGTGCACGTGCACAAGTAGCAGACCTAGCAGCAGGGCTTTCTCAAAGTGAATTCTTTGAGGCTATTAGAACTGAGAGAAGGCTGGAATTTATGTTTGAGATGTCAGCTTACTTTGATTTGATCAGATGGGGATTGGGAACGGAGATGCCCGGGTTCCAAACTGGCAAGAATGAACTACTCCCTGTACCGGAGTCAGATGTGATTATCAACCCAAATTTATTACCCAATAATCCGGGTTGGTAACCATCACCCTTGTTGTGTATTAAGCGCCATCTCATTATTTGAGATGGCGCTTTTCTTGTATTGGATTATTAAAGGCCCTCATCTACTGATAGCCTACTCACCGCTAAGGCTGCCCCTACGGAAGAACCTAAAGGTTTATCTGTGGCTATTAGCTCATATGTAGGTAGGGCTTCCTTCAGGAAGTGAATGAAAAGCTGATTATCCGCGAATCCGCCATCAATATAAATGGTGT
>JBCBKZ010000530.1:0-4458 GCA_038520955.1 Bacteroidota bacterium
GGGATCATCTAAGAGAATAACATGAGGAGGAGTCTTCCTCTTTGTTAAGCACCTAATGCTTCAATGATGTCGGCAGGTTCGGCTCTATTTCGGTAATCTGCATCCAGGAAGGCATACGTCACTTTCCCATCTGTGTTAATGACATAGGTAGCAGCCAGCGGTAATTCAGGCTTGTCATGCCCATTGTATGTTAGCATCCCAAATCCCTGGTCATAGTATTTCTTTACTTCAGGTGTCAACTGAAAGATGAGGTTATACTTTGCAGCTACCACATTATTGACATCACTCAACACCTCAAATGTCAGGGCATGCTTTTCCGCAGTAGAAAGAGACAAATCGGGGAGTTCAGGTGTCAATGCTATTAAGGAAGCCCCTTTTCCATGAATAGCAGGTAAGGCTTCCTGTAAGCTTCTTAGGGCCAGATTACAGTAAGGGCACCAGCCACCTCTATACCAGGTAAGTACCACAGGTCCTTTCTTCAATACCTCACTGAGGGTAACGGTTTCACCCAGAGCATTAGTCAGGCTAAAATCAGGCGCCTGATCATTTACATTGATAGCTTTGGACACAATACCACTTTTGATTACAGCTTCTACGCCTTCATCAAAGGCCTCGATTTTTTCCTTGGCAGCTCTTTCCAGAAAGCCCGCTTTATAGGTGTCTAGTTGTTCTTTAAGAGACATAAGTATACTTGTAGGTTATGGTTCTGCAGGCAAACTTCTACAGAATCAGGAAAGGCATATGTCTGCTTTCAGACGCTTGGATCATGTCTTAAGGAATGTGGATCCATTTATGGGTTTGGAGACTTAGCCTCCAACGTGGATGTTCCGCTATATAGGCAAGAATATCCGGCATCATTTTCTCCATCTTACTCCATTCCGGCTGAAGGAAAAGTTGGGTCTTTTCCGGACAAAGCGCAGCATGCTTTTCCGCCCAGGTGAAATCGTGTTGATTATAAATGATCACTTTCAGCTCATCTACTAAGCGGTAGATTTCCGGCACAGGTTGCTTGAATTTTTTAGGAGAAAGACATACCCAGTCTATCGCCCCTCTTAGCGCATTAGTCCCGGCTGTCTCTATGTGCACCTGTAAGCCATGTGCATGCAATAAGTCCACTAAGGGAGTTAGGTCGTACAAAGTAGGTTCTCCTCCCGTGATGACCACATGTCGGCTACCAGATGCTATTACTTTGGCGAGGAGGTCTTCACAAGACATGTATTGATCCTCCTGAACAGTCCAGGATTCCTTTACATCACACCAGTGGCAGCCCACATCACAGCCTGCTAACCTGATGAAATAAGAGGCCGTTCCAGTCCACGCCCCTTCTCCCTGTAGGGTATAGAAATACTCCATGACAGGAAGGAGACCTTTCTCATGCACGACTGCCTCTTCCAATGGTATATAGGTTTTCTCAAGCATTCATTCTCCTTTTATAGGCATCCAGTGTATTCTTCAATAGCATAGATACTGTCATAGGCCCTACTCCTCCAGGTACTGGCGTAATGAAACTGGTCTTTGGCGCCACATTCTCAAAGTCTACATCTCCACTCAATCTAAATCCAGATTTCTTGGTCTCATCAGGTACTCGGGTAATTCCTACGTCTATGACTGCTGCCCCTTCCTTTACCATGTCTGCCGTGATCAGTCCAGGCTTCCCTACAGCCACTATCAGAATATCTGCCTGTGGACAAATTCTTTTCAACTCCTCTGGTGGCGTATATTTATGGCAGATGGTTACGGTAGCTTCTCCCGGCTTGCCTCCTCTTGACATGAGAATAGACATGGGTCTCCCTACAATTCTGCTTCTCCCCACCACTACACAATGCTTCCCCTTGGTCTCTATCCCATACCTGTCTATGAGTTCCAGTACGCCTGCAGGGGTAGCGGAAATGATACCGGGGAAATTTAGGGTAACCAGACCTACATTTGTGGGGTGGAATCCATCCGCATCTTTCTCAGGAAGTATCTCCTGGGTAATTCTATGGGGCGTAATGTGTTCAGGTAGCGGCATCTGAACTAGAATACCATCCGTTCCCGGGTCTTCATTATAAATCCTGACCTTATGCAGAAGTTCTTCCTCCGTGATATTGTCAGAAAGGTGAACCTTGGTAGAATTAAATCCCACAAATTCACAGGACCTCATCTTATTCTTCACATAGGTATTGGAAGCGGGATTATCCCCTATGAGAATAGCCACGAGATGGGGAGGTCGTTTACCAGATTCCCTAATCTCCCGCACTTCTTCTTTTATTTCTTCCTGGATGATTTTTGAGATCTTTCTTCCGTCAAGAATTTCCATATATCAGCTGCCCAATTATGTGTCCTTAAAGGCCGCAAATATACGCTTTTCTCAAAGGAAAACTGCTATCCTTTACTCTAGTATACGCTTTAGGATGATGTCCTCATCATGCTTTTCCACCACATAAGAAAAGAAAGCCTGAATATCAGGATATACGCTAAGGGGAAAGTCTGTCTTATTGATTTCTATGTGGCTAATAAGCTGAAGATGACGATCTACCTGCTGGCTATCATATTTAAATGAACCTGCTTCATCAGGTAAAACGGCGTAGAGGGAATGCGGAACCTGAAGGGTCTCATAGCCCTCCGGTATCAAAATGGTGATGATGTATTTCTCAGAAATAGGGCAGGCAAAATCTACAGGAAACTTCCTTGCATCATTCTTGAAGGGGTTTTCCTCTATCATCCGCATCATGAGCGGTTCCAGGAACATGTACTCACTCTCCTTTCGGAGGAAGTTATCTGTTTTGAACTTGATCTTCACCAGAAAGGGTTGGTCTGAAACTTCCTCATTGTCTATTTCAAACTCCTCCAGAACCAGATCAGGGAAGTTCTTAAACACATTTTCCCGAATATATTTTTCAGGCTGATCTTTCATTTCTGCATAGGCATTCCGCTGAATAGCAGCACTATACCCCTTGTACAGAATGGTCAGTTCAGCATCTATGGAACTGTCTTCTTCTAATTTGATTCTCCCGAATACATATCTATCCAGCCCCTTCTTAGGATCTATGTTCATCCACCCCCATCTCTCTCCATCTATGAGAAATCCTATTTTATTCAGGTTATTCCGAGGCACCATTTCAAACTCTATCCCCTTTCCCAGTGCATCTAACAAAATATACTGTGCCCCCAGATTTACCACCACCAGGACATGGTTAAACTGCTTCACCAATGGATAAAAAGGCGTAATCTGACCATGATCTCTAGTACTAATCAGTACAGGATAAGCTTCTATCTTCAACGATTTCAACATCGATAGCAGGAGGAAGTTCACATCAGAGTTAGTACCTTTTCTCACTTCCATGGCATATTCCAGGTCCGAAGGAAAAAGGGTGTAAGTCCCATCCCATTCTATGTTATCCCGAACGAAATCATATAAAACTTTAATTTTCTCTCGGTTATTCTTGGCCTTGAAGGTGAGTTTCTTGGCAGTGACCTCCAGAGAGGAAATAGGCTCCAGGTATGCCCCAAAGTTTTCTGACTGCATGAACCTCTCATTGAAATTCTCCCAGTCAAGGATAAATTTTTTCTGCCCTCTTCTACCTGGAGAAAAATTTTCTTTAATCTGCATAGAAAGCTTGGGGATATAGTCCTCCAGGCTGGGGAGGTATGGCTCATTCTCCATAGCGGGAATATTCACGCTGTAGAATGTGCGTTTGTCATAGATGATCTCTCCTTCTCCCAGGCTCAAATCTATGCCCGGGATGAGCGGATCATAATAGCTGATGGCTCCCGGGTTAGGGATATTATAAAACTCCTCCTTGGTTTCTATGGGGAAGTAACTTCTGTTTAAGGTGGACCAGTAACTGAACTTTCGCGGTACAGAAGTGGTGTACTCACTAAGCCTACAGGGAACAAAATGTTGAAACTTCCATGGACGCGGGAAGTGAAGATCCGGAGAAACAATTACATACTCATAATCTATTAGCATTCCAGGAACGGGGTCCTTGATCAGGTGTTTCAGCGTGTAAGCTATACTGCTGACCTCTTTTTCAAAGGTGGCCGGTGAGATTTCTTCTGCCTGGTACATCCTTTCACCTGAAGGGGTGTAGGTGGTTACCTTCAACTCTATCAACTCCTCTGCTGAAATACCCGGATCAAAGGTGATGGTTTCCAGGAAGGGCTCGTCTGTTTTATCCAGGATCTTCCATCTCTTCTGATACTCATACCTGGAGGTAAGGACACCTTCCTGACTGACCACTGTATAGCTGCCAATATCGTGGAGAATAAGTTTTCCATAGGAAGAATCTTCTACCGTATAAAAACTGGTATCCAGGCTATCAGCTGAGACTAGATTTTGACCTACTAATTGGCCAGGAAGCAGGCAAATAACCATCATCCATAAACCAAAAAAAGAAGAGGTTCCTATTGCCTTAATCCCTAATGTGTAGGAGTATGTAAACCTTTTACAAAGCATTCAGACTAAAATTTCAGGAG
>JBCBKZ010000531.1:0-4456 GCA_038520955.1 Bacteroidota bacterium
GCAGCGTAATGCCCCTGTACTCCAAAGTCTGAAGTTAAGGTGATAATAGCCATATTTCTTTACTCTCCTCTCCTAATATGTTGAACGTTAATAGATGATATGTACCAAATGTTACCGTCCAATGAAGGAATTATGCAATTTGCATATGAGAACCTAAATTAGGTATTTAGAATTATAATTCTTTCAGTCTCTGGAATAAAAATAAATAAATCCATATTGGCAGAGCATATATTCGATTTATCAGAAATCAACCCACTGGAAATCTACGGGATTAATAACCTCCGTCTCCAACAAATAGAGAACGGATTTCCAGGAATCAAATTTGTCGCTCGAGGGGATGAACTTAAGGTTAAGGGAGAAGAAGAAAAAATTGAAAAACTGAAACTGATTCTGGCAGCCCTCTTTGAAGAGGCCCGCAAAAAAGGGAAGATCAGTGAAAATAGATTTGCTGAGATCCTGGAACCTCAGGCAGAAAAATCTCCAACCGCATATCCTGAGATAGATGATGATACTGTCCTGCTTCACGGAGGTGGGGGGCTAATCATTAAGCCTAAGAACAGTGCACAGAGACGTATGGTCTCTGCTGAACAAGAGAATGACGTAGTGTTTGCCATTGGACCGGCAGGTACAGGAAAGACCTACTTAGCGGTAGCACTGGCAGTTAAGGCATTAAAGGAGAAGCAGGTCAAGAAGATTGTACTGAGTAGGCCAGCGGTAGATGCTGGGGAAAGTCTGGGTTTTCTCCCGGGAGATATGAAGGAGAAGATAGATCCCTATCTAAGACCTATTTATGATGCCTTAGGAGATATGATCCACACGGAGAAATTGAAATACTACCTCTCCAATAATGTAATAGAGATCGTTCCTTTAGCGTATATGCGTGGGCGTACCCTGAGTAGGGCATATGTGATTCTGGATGAAGCACAGAATGCTACAGAGACGCAGTTGAAAATGTTCCTAACGCGTTTAGGGGAACAATCCAAGATGATCATTACGGGGGATGATTCTCAAATAGACCTTCCCAGAAACCAAAGATCTGGCCTCTTACAGGGAATCAAAATTCTACAGGGAATAAAAGGGATAGCTTTTATCCGCTTCAAGGCAGTAGATGTGGTGAGGCATAAACTGGTACGAAATATTCTCGCTGCCTATGAGAAAGTAGCCGAAAAGAGGAAGTAGTCTTAGTTGAGGGTAGAGAGGAGGCGTATCTAAAAACCTAACCATCTCCCAAAGTATGAAATCCATTCTGGTCATAAATGGACATCCTGATCCGGAAAGCTACAATTATGCATTGTCAGCCTCCTATATAGATGGCCTACAGCAAGCAGGTTTTACAGCTTTCCAGATAAATATCACTGAACTTGATTTCTCTCCTTCCTTAGCTCATGGCTATCGAAAAGAGTCTCCCCTGGAGCCTGACTTGGAGAATGCACTAAACCTAATCAAGCAAGCAGATCACATTGTCTGGTTCTTCCCTATGTGGTGGTATGGATATCCTGCCATCATGAAAGGATTTATTGATAGGGTATTCCTACCGGGTCATGCATTTGCATACCAAAAGGGGAGTCCTCTACCTAAGAAGTTGTTTAAGGGAAAATCAGCCAGACTCGTAATTACAGCTGATTCACCTTCCTGGTATAACAAGCTCTTAATGGGTAGCCCTGCCATCAAACAGCTTAAGCGTGGGACCCTGCAGTTTACAGGCATTAATCCCGTGCGCGTTACCTACATAGCGCCTATTAGGGGTTCTAGTGAGGGGTTTAGAAAGAAATGGTTAGAGAAGCTTCAGCTATTAGGAGAGAAAGGAAAGTAAGCTATAGAAAAGTGCTAGGGTTGAAAAAATTTCACGTATCCTCTAAAAAATAGAAAAGCCCGCAGATGCGGGCTTTATGTATGTTGTCCAAACATTAGTAATGACTAAGCTGTCTGCTTGAGGGCTTTAGCCATGGTAGTTCCAATATCAGCAGGTGTTTCCACTACGTGAATACCACAAGCTTCCATGACATCCATTTTCCCTTGTGCAGTTCCTTTTCCGCCTGAAGTGATGGCACCAGCGTGTCCCATACGTCTTCCCGGAGGGGCTGTCTGCCCAGCGATGAAGCCTACTACAGGCTTATCCATATTATCTCTTACCCATTCAGCACAAATCTCCTCATTAGAACCTCCAATCTCACCAATCATGATTACCCCCTCAGTATCCGGATCTTCAGCAAACAGTTTCATGATTTCTACGTGAGGAGAGCCAATGATAGGGTCTCCCCCAATTCCTACACAGGTAGACTGTCCTAGTCCCATTTTAGTAACCTGGTCTACCGCTTCATAGGTAAGTGTTCCTGATCGGCTGATGATGCCTATTTTACCAGGGTTGTGAATGAACCCAGGCATGATACCTAACTTACACTCTCCAGGAGTAATGATACCCGGGCAGTTAGGTCCTATCATTCTTACGCCTCTGTCATCTATGTACTGCTTAACATAGATCATGTCCTTTACAGGAATACCTTCTGTGATGGTTACAATCAACTCAACACCGGCATCAGCAGCTTCCATGATAGCGTCTGCAGCAAATGCTGGCGGTACGAAGATGATGGAAACTGTAGCGCCTGTTTCTTGCACTGCACCTGAAACGGTATTAAACACGGGTAATCCCAGATGTTCTTGTCCACCTTTATTAGGGGTGACCCCTCCTACCACCTGGGTGCCATATTCTATCATTTGCTGAGCGTGGAAAGAGCCTTCACGACCGGTAAAACCTTGAACAATTATCTTGGAATCTTTATTTACGAGTATACTCATAGATGGAGGGAATATTATGCGTTTAGAACACGAGCAAAGATATTTTTAATCGCTTTAAAAACCAATTAGCTAGAAGCTTTTCATTTCATGAAAAGAGTAAAAGTGAGGATTAGGTGCTTATGATGGTTTGTTCCTTACTTTCAAGTTCAGCAGATAGCTGAATACATGCCTTGGCTACCTTTTCTCCTTGCTTAATTGCATTAGGAACAGAGATTCCTCCCATCCAGTTACCTCCCGCATGAAAACCTTCTGAAGAAAGCTGACTGGCTACTTCTTGGGCATGGAGTATGCACTTATCATACTGAGGGATGGATAGCGGCCAGCGTGTCACATATTTGAATGTGGCTTTCCTAGCTCCCAATAGTTCCTGATGGGAATCCAGAACAGCTTTCTCAATAATGTCCAAATCCCATTCTCCTTTTTCCGGCTGAATGCTACCCCCCACAAAACTGCATAATAGGACCTCATCTTCGGGGCATCTGTTCGGGAATACTGTACTACTAAAAATAGTTCCCAGAATGTCAGAGCCTTCCTTGGGTGGGTGTAAGGCACCAAAACCATCCAGCTTGTGGGAAACGTCCTTTTTCTTAAAGGCCATGTGAACCAGACTTACAGGCGGGTAGTTGACCTCAGCAAGGCTAAGTGAGAATTCTTCATGATAGCCTGTTACTAAATCGGCTAGTACGTGTGCAGGAACAGTACTGATAACCTGGTTTACTTCAAATGGGCCTTTTGCTGTATCTATTCTGAAGCCATCCTGAACCTTGCGAATGGAACTCACAGGATTTTCTAACTGTATATGGTCTTCTATAGATTCAGCTAATTTTTTACATAGAAAGGCACTTCCTTCCTTAAAGCTGAAAATCCCTTTGTGTTCTTGTCCCTTTCTACTTTTTACAGCTCCTTTTATAATAGATCCAAATTCCTGTTCCCATCTTAGAACGTCTGGGAATGCTGCTTTCATTAGGAGTTCTGCTGGATTTCCAGCATAGATACCTGACACGAAAGGATAGACCGCATAGTCTGTCCACTCATCTCCCAGGCGCCTTCTGAAGAATGCATCTACTGTTTCATTTTCCTGTTCAGAGGATTTTACGAAGCTCTCTAAAAGGAGCTTACGTTTGGCACTAATGGAGAAGGTACTATTTCCCAGTAAGCTTAATGGTCCAGAGGGAAGGGCTTTATACTTTCCGTTTTTGAGGATGTACCTGTTTTTAGCTGCTTCTGAAGCATATAGAATGTCTGAGACTAGCCCTAGCTCTTCCAGAAGTGCGTAGAGATCATCCGTCATTCTCAGAGAATTTGGCCCCTTATCTAACAAGTAAGGCCCGTGATGTTCGGAGAGCATATTCCCTCCAATTTTCTCTGAGGCCTCAAAGAGGTGAAAAGGTAAACCCGCCTGTTTCAGACGGTAGGCGGCTATAAGTCCGGTAATTCCGGCTCCTAAAACTGCAATCATATAGGTTTGTGATGGGTTTATCTTACTTTCTCACAACAATCCTTCGTGGGAATGAATCTTTCTATATGTGCGTAACAAATAATATACCCACTCTTACTATGTGGATAAAAATACTTAATGAAAATGGGATTCGTAAGGATTCAGTGTTAAAAAAAGAGCCTATTTCTTAAATCTCTTTCTTAGCCTGAATAGTAAGAAAGA
>JBCBKZ010000532.1:0-4443 GCA_038520955.1 Bacteroidota bacterium
TTCTTTTTGGCAGTCGCCCCAAAAAGAAGAAAAAACGCTTTGTCCCTCCAATGCAACTCTGCAATCCTCCCACAACCCGTGGAGGAACGGCCAGCCCGCCTGAAAGATGATATATCAAACTAAGGCTTGCTAAGATCGACCATAAAAAAAGCCAGGTAATTGCTTACCTGGCCTCACACTAAATAAGTAGACTCTTACTTCAGAATCACCAGCTTTTTCAAGCCAATAACCCGATCTTGTTCTTTCAATCTGATCAAATAGATTCCTGGGGTAAGAGATCCTCTTTCGAAATTGAGTAGTCTATTGTTTATGTTCTCTTGTCTAATCACTTGTCCTGTGGTGGTCAATACTTCCATGGAAAGGTTTCTCAGCACATCCTGAGAAGTGATTTCTATGGTAGCTGACTGAACAGCAGGATTCGGATATATTCTAAAGGAGTTGGTACTGGTCAAGTCTTCAAAGATGCTGGTAGATAGGCTCCATGCAGTAATTCCGTTCTCATCTCCATTACCCTGGTAGGTGTAAGGACCAGCTCCATCCAGGAAGTCTCCAGCACCCCAGATCCCTTTCTCTACTGCTACGCTCTCTCTTCCGTTTCCAGCACTCCCCCACTGTACAAAGTCTATCATGGCCTCTGCGCTTCCAAAGCCACCCGTAGCTCTGTAAATTCCTAAGTCTGCTGAAGCATCTGTTAGCGGCCATCCATCAAAGGCTACGGTATCACCTGCTTCCAGGGTAAAGGAACCAGATAAAAGGTTTACAGAATTAGCCAGATCACTGGTGTAGCTAAACTCAGAGCATAATCTCCATGCTGAGATGTCTATGGCCGTTCCACCAAAGTTCTTCAGGTAGATTTTGTCAGTTTCAGGATCTACTTTCAACAGTCTCACATTGGCTTCCGTTACCACATCATTACGGGTAATGTTCACTACCCATCCCATTCCTGGAGTACTTACGCTAGCGTCAGAACTTAGCACTCTGTGGTACAGACGGATGCTGTCTCCATTAGCTACTCCTGCACTCTCCAGTAACTGGCTGATGGTTTCCTGAGAAGCTGTGAAGGAAGGTTCTACGCCTACTTTTTGCTGGAAAAGAAGGGAATCAAAGGTACCGGTAGCTGATAACTGCCAGGCATACACCACCAAATCACCGTCTGGATCTTCAGCTATATCCCAGGTAACTTCAAAGGGATCATTGTTAAAGGCATCTATGGTAACATCAGCCTCATTAGCAGGAGACATTAGCGCGGCAGCAGATGGAAAGCGATTATCCTCCCTTAACACCTGTCCTCTCAGTTCTCCAGAAGGGCTAAACTTAGTATGGATATTCACATAGAGTTCTCCATTTTTCAGCGCATAGGACTGGGCAGAATCTAATTCAAAGGTATTGTTGCTCGCATAGTAATCTCCCCCTCTCAGGTCATCATCCAACATCTGATTCAGGATGATGGATACCCCACCATTCTGAGCCGCATTTCCAAGGTGTAGATGAGAACCACCTGCTATCTCTACATCATAATCTCCCTGCAAGCCTGCAAAGGAACCAGATACTTTAATGGTACCGGCTGAATACTCCATTAGCATATTCCCGTAAGCTGGGGTTACAACTGGCTCAAGTTCATTCCAACCTGACAAGGTAGTCCCGAAGTAAGCTTGCGCTCTATGCAGGATCTGACCTCTTAACTCGCCAGGTACATAATTCAGAGAATGAACATTCACATACAGCTTACGTCCGAAAAGATCAGCTACAGACTCTTCTTCCAGTTGGAAGGTGTTTTGGGCAGGGTAGAATACGCCGCTAGTCATGGCGCTGTCTGCCATAGGTACGAGAGGCACTACGATTCCTCCGTTTGTTCCCGGTAGTCCAAGATGAATGTGAGCACCACCAGCCAAATCCGTATTCAGCGCTGAGCTAAGGTTGTTAAAACTACCGCTCACGGTGATCATTCCATTTCCGATGTAGTTTACCAATACTCTACCATCAGCAGCAGAATTTACCGGCATTACTTCCTGAGAACCTGCCAAATTAGCTCTAAAGCTGGCTCTGGTTAGGGGAAGAATTTGTCCTCTAAGTTCTCCTGATCTATAGGCTTCTGAATGAACGTTAATGTAATATCTTTGTCTCTGTAGGTAGGCCAGCTGATCTTCAGTAAGGGTAAAGGTATTTTCAGCAGCAGCTACAGAAGCTCCTTTCTGATCATCATCCAGCGTCAGGTTCAGGGGAAAAACAACTCCTCCGTTTCTACCTGCTATCGCATCATGCACATGTGCACCACCTGCCAGGTCTACAGAAACTACATCAGAGAGATTATCGAAAGAACCGCTCACCGTCAGCTGGTCTCCATTCAATTCAAATATTAGGGTACCAGAAGCATAGCTTACAATGGCTGGAACTTCATTACTTCCTGCAAGAGTAGAAATGTATACACTTTCATATTCTGGGAGAATCTGACCACGAAGTTCTCCAGGCGGGAAGGCAAGGGAATGGATATTTACATAAAAACCTCGAGCCTTTAGGGTAGTTATTTCTTCTTCAGTAAGGGTGAAGGTATTATTCTCTGCAGCGAAGGTACCTCCAGTGGAGTCCTCATTAGCAGTTATGTTTAGCAAGAAAGCGATTCCTCCATTCTGGCCAGCCAAACCGCTATGGATATGGGCACCACCTGCCAGATCAAAATTGATCTTTCCAGCTAGTCCCTCAAATGAACCTGTAACTGTCAGGGAACTTCCATCTAGTACAGCGGTAACTTGTCCGTAAGCGTAAGTAGTAACAGGAAGGACTTCCTGATAACCAGTTAGTCTGGCTTTGTAGGTAAGCGGCTCGCTTGATGAGGCAGCATCATTTACAGCTCCAAAGGTAGGGGTAGTTTGTTCTACCCAGTCAGCGGCAGTTTCCCCATCACCGTCATATTCTATAGAGCTTCCAGCTCCTACGGCAGGCACAAACTCTCCTGCTGTCCAAATTCCGGCAGTGGCAGCAACGCCTTCTCTACCGATTCCGGCTCCACCCCACTGTACAAAATCTACGATGGCACTGGAAGACCCAAAGCTTGGGGTACTATACAGGCCTAAGTCGGCGGACTGATCATCCATCGCGAAGCCTTCAATCACCAATATGCCTCCCGGCTCTATGGTAAGGCTTCCAGAAAGGGTAAGTCCTGCATCATTTAACTGAATGTAATCAAAGCGAGAACACAGCCACCAGCCTGAAACATTGCTTTCAGCACCACCTGTGTTTAGGAGTTCGATCCTGTCGGATCCGTTGAATTGTACCTCATTGATCACCACCTGAGCCTGCAGGGTAGTCCCCAAGCATGTCAGGAGCAGCATCAACATGGTATAAAAATGAGTTCTTGTAGACATGATGAATAGTTATGATTGAATTTTAAGGTTTGGACTACCCGCTTGAATGTGGTAGTAAGATCATGTACCAAAATTCATCTTTTACTATCCCTCATACATCCCCCTAATAGGGGAAGTTGAAAAACCCTCATTTTTGAGGAGAAAAGAAAATTCCCAACGCTTAGGGTAAGTATTTACCATAAAAAGCGGCTGTTTCCACGAGCAGCCGCTTTTTATCATTAAGATTTTGTAATCGTATTTAGTTTTGACTCAAGTCTACGCTAACATCTTTTATACAACGAATATGTAGGACATCATTATTCGCAGCTTCTTTTTGCCAGAATCCCTCACTGCCCCGGCCGACCTTGGCATAGTAAGGTCCACCATTTTTGGGTGCCCACCATGCAGATCGATAGTTTACATTAGAGTATCTCCCACCCCACAACCATCCGCCAGGCAAAGCAGAGAAACCTGAAGAATTTGTTTGCGTGGAACTTCCCCAATTGGAATCAGGCTTTCTTAAACCTTCTGCCCCATGGTTCTGACTTGAGAAGCTGAAGAACTCTGCCCAATCAGTAGAAGAAGGTATTCTCCACCCCTCCGGGCATACAGGACATCCCCCTTTTCCAACAGCCCAGGTGTATACAGGGCCATACTTTATGCTTTTTTCGCTGGTTTTGTCATTGTTATACCAAACGTATCCAGAATTAGTTGATACTTTCTCTCGATATTTGGAATCACTTATTTGAAATTCTTCCAGAGAGGTTCCATCACTACACTTAGTAGTACGAAGGTTTTCAGCCATCCAGATTTGATTTCCAATTTTAGTGGTGAGATATACATTGTCATCCTTATCTTTTGTAAAGCCAGACACCTTCTCCACTGGCGCATACATTTCAAGCCCTAAACTGGAAAAAAATTTCATTCTATTGGGAATACCCATCACAATATCCTTCAATTGACTTTTACTTATTCTGGATGAACGTTGAGTGGCAGCTACAAAAGCAACCATGGTTTCCGCTCTATCTTCTCTATGAGGATTTAATAGACCATAATTGGAGATAAAAACTTCATCTTTTTCTTGAGCTTCTTTCCAACCAGC
>JBCBKZ010000533.1:0-4442 GCA_038520955.1 Bacteroidota bacterium
GGTTTATCAATAAAATGATTGATACCTGTGGGATAAAACACGATGGCAAGTCTATCCAGGGGCCCTATGAACGTTACTTCCTGACCTTCTTGCCTAAAGTCTACGCTGAGGATTCTCTGGAAATCAAAAGAGATTTGTTGGATACTTTCTTCCTGGAAAAATTTAAGCCCTTTCCTGACGAGCGTATCCTTCATGCTGTGGGGAAGTTGATTGACAGTCCCACCAAAGCCAGAGTTCAGGAAATAGCAGAAGAACTGGGAATAAGCAGGCGCACTCTCCTGAGGAACTTTCAAAAGCATCTTTGCTACACACCTGAGGAATATATGTCTGTCATCAAATTCAGACGGGCATTGTTGTATTATCAGCAACAGAAGGATGCTCCTAATCTCACACAAATAGCACTGGACAGCGGCTACTACGACCAACCGGAGTTCAGTAAGCAGTTAAAGAACAGAAGCGGCCTAAGTCCAAAAGAGTTATTTGGGCAGCTTGAAATCATGGATGATGTGCTCTTTTGGAATTTGAGCTAATGTCCCAATCCTACAAGATTCCCTTTTCCTGAATGTGTTGATTGCAGTAACTCAAATTTACATGCTGTATGAAAACACTCACTTTTTTCCTTTTATCAGTTTCCATTCTGTTGTCTGGCGCATGTCAGGAAAGTACCCTGGAGCAGGTGTCCACTGTATATACACAACCTTTACTACTTGATGGAGAAGGCTTGGATATGGTAGGCACAGAGAACCTCATGTTTGTACCAGAGAATAGAAACAAGCCTGATAGCCGCTTAATAGGCGTACACTTTTTTAGGCTTCCAGCTAAAGAGAAAGCTACGCTTCCTCCTGTCTTTTACCTACCCGGTGGTCCTGGAGGGAGATATGATGTGAGATACTTTTATGAAAGCTTTGGAAGAGAAAGAGCCAAAGCCTGGGTCTGGCAGCTAGACAAACTCAGAGAGACTCGAGAGGTCATTATCATGAACCAGAGAGGCCATTCTTATTCTCCCGGATTTCAGGTGAAGCAAATGGAGTTTGGATTTTCCTTAGGAGAAGATGACAAACCCTTCAATGCAGATATTTGTGCAGCCAATTTTGCGAGAGCCTACTCCGAAACTGTGGATAAGTTCAAGAAGGTAGGAGTAGATGTGGAAGGTTATGATATCCGAAACATGGTGGGGGACATTGAGGATGTACGTAACTATCTGGGTGTGGAGGAAATTGCTTTGATGGGAACCAGTTTTGGTTCTCAATGGGCGCTTGCCTATCATCAGACCTATCCCCAACAAGTGGATCGGATGCTTCTTTCAGGTATAGAGCCTCTGGACCATGGCTATGATGATCCCGCGGGTATTTGGAAAGTGCTGGAGAGACTAGCTCAGGAGGCAGAGAAAGACCCCAAACTTAAAGAGTTACTGCCTGAAGGCGGATTTATGGCTGCTTACCAGGAGGTGGTAAAAAGATTTGAGAAAGGACCTTTAAGTGTAAGAGTTTCTATTCAGGAAGAAGGAATAGATGATGATGTGATAATCGGACTTGATGATCTGAGAGAGAATTTCTTCTACCCATTTGCTGATGACAGAAGAGAGTCTTTGGCTTCCTGGCCTAAGTATGTATTGGACTTGTACCATGAGAATTATGAAATGCTGGGCTTATGGGCATTGGAGGAAAGAGGAGGAAAAGAACGAGAGCTATTGATGAGTCCGCTGATAGACAATAGTCTTGGAATAAGCAGGAGCCGAGATAACCTATTATCGAGCAGAGAAGAAATCCGCTGGATAGGGGATCCGAATATACTCTACAAAAGCATCCGGGAACTGGGAGGAAGTGTGGCAGTAGATGATGAGTTCCGCACACATGTGAGCTCAGATGTTCCCTTACTAATGATCCAGGGAGACATGGACTGGAGTACGCCCATGGAGAATGCCGAATTTTTAGCCGACTTCTTTCCAAACCACCACATGCTGACAGTTCATAGAGGTACCCATGATGCCAACAGAGAGCTGGTTCTCACAAATGAAGTACTGGCAGAGAAACTGCTTTCTTTCATGAATAAAGATTTCGATGATCAGGAACCATCAGACTTTTTTCAGAGTCTTCCTTCAGAAACAGAGCTTGAGAAAATACCTTTTTGGCCGGTAGAAGGACCGGGTCTGATGGAGAGACTGATAGAATAAGGCTTCTGATACCTCCCTCTTACGAACATTCAACGAGATAGCTCCAGGGTTAAACCCGGAGCTATCTCGTTTTTTGTGAGGGCTAACTATGTTTGATGGATAGAAGAAAATATAGACCCAAATACCCTTAGGTTGATTCAAGCTAAGATTCTCATTCGAAATGGTTAATTTCCTTTTTGAAACGTCTTAGCCCTGAAAGAAAATGCCACGCCATATTACCCTACTGTTTCTCCTGTTGATAGGATCACATCTATTCTCTCAAGATGAAGCTGTCATAGATAGTCTGGTTAATGGACTGGAGAATGCACCAACCGACTCTGCAAAATTTGCTTACGCAGATGAGTTATTCTGGCAATGGATTTACATAGACCAAACTAAAGGATACGAGTACGGCTTGGAAGCCCTTGAAATAGCAGGCAGAATGAGTGAGGTTTCCTCCATAGCTGCTGCTCAGAATAACCTGGCTATCTACTTAAGGATGGCAGGAAGATATGTAAGTGGAGATTCTATTCTGCAGGAAGCCATCAAGCTACAGGAGCAAAAGCAAGATACCCATGGATTAGCTCGTAGCTATGGAAACCTTTCGAACATCTACAAAACACAGGGGGAGTATGAAAAAGCCATAGAGGTGAATCTTGCTTCCATGACCTTTTATGAAGCCTTAAAAGATACATTTGGGGTAGGGCGATGTTTAAATAATAATGGGAATCTTCACTTCGCCTTAAAACAGAATGAGGAGGCGTTAACCTATTTCCTGCGAGCACTAAAGATCTCTCGCAGATTTAAAGATACACTCGGGCTTGCCTTGAATTTGGGGAATATTGGAACTGCTTACAAACAACTTAACCAAACTCAGGAAGGGCTTGAAGCTTATGAAGAGGCTAATGTATACCTGGAAAGTTTGGGGTATGAGCGGAGTCTTGCCTATAACCTGGGAAATATGGGCTTGTTATTTAGGGAAGAGGGAGATTTCCCAAAGGCTTATGCCTACCTAAATGAGGCGAAAAGCCTACTGGAAAGGAACGAAGCTCCTAAAGGGCTCGCCAGGATGTATGATAATCTGGCCAAAACAGCCTTAATGCAACAATCCTATTCGAAGGCCTTGGAATATGCAAGACAGGGATACGAACTGGCCAAGAGCATACAATTAAACCCTGAAATCCGTAATGCTTATCAGTCTATGGCTAAGGCTTATGCAGGACAAGGTAGTTTCTCGCGGGCTTATGCTTATCAGGAGAAGTTTATCGCATTAAATGATTCTCTGATCAATGAAGGAAATACCCAGAAGATACAAGAACTAGAGGCAAGATATGAATCCAGAAACCGGGAAAGCAGGATACAGTTACTGGCCAATGAAAAAGAACTTCAGCGGAAAACCATAGAGGCCCAGGTAGCTGGAATTCGCTTACGCAATCTCATCATTATGACGGTGGTATTTGCGCTGGGATTAGCTGTACTTGGTTTGGTGTTTTATCGGCAGAAGAAGCTTTTGGCAGAAAGTATGCAGCAGATTGAACAGCAAAAGGTCATGGACCTGAAGAATCAGCAGCAGATTATCCATATGGATGCCGTCATACAGGGAGAAGAAAAGGAGAGAAGAAGATTAGCTCAGGACTTACATGATGGGATAGGAGGTATGTTAGCAGCGGCTAAGTTAAAAGTAGCAGCAGTTTCAACCCATAAAGATGAGATAGGAGAAGCCTCCACCCTTTTGGATGACACCTATGAGGAAGTGAGGCGGATTGCTCACAATATGATGCCTAAGGTATTAGTAGAAATGGGACTGGTTCCGGCCATTCAACAGTATGCCCAGCAACTGAGCGATTCATCTTCACTTACCATAAACGTCCAGATACTGCAAAGCATTCCAGAGTTAACTTCTCACCAGGAACTTAGCTTGTTCCGAATTGTCCAGGAATTGCTTAACAACATTGTCAAACATGCAAAGGCAAATGAAGCATCCGTACAGTTCTCTTTCTTTGAGGGGGAAATTAGTATCATGGTAGAGGATGACGGGAAAGGCTTTGATCCTGTCCAGGCCAAAGGAGGAATGGGGATGAAGAACCTGGAAGACAGAATAGCTATCCTGGGAGGAGAATGGGAAATTGATTCTCAAGTAGGTAGGGGTACCAACATTAGTATACATATTCCAGTAATTAGAGAATTAATGAATAGCCTATGACCAGCGTGTTATTAGCTGATGATCACCTCGTTCTTCTGGAAGGGATCAAAGGCTTAATAGAGAAGGAAGAGGATCTGGAGGTGGTTG
>JBCBKZ010000534.1:0-4440 GCA_038520955.1 Bacteroidota bacterium
GACAGAAAAGCAGTCTTGGAGATAAAAAAAGGCGGCCATTTTTGGTCGCCTTTTTTGTTAATATGTTAATTCGAGCATTATTCTACTGCGAATATGGTATCATCAATTTCCGGGTTTACTTCTATAGAACTAACATTAGCCGGGAATTTCCCCATAGGGGTAGAGACCAAAATAGTATGGGGGAACATGATGCCACTAGCTTCAGCGTAATTCTGGTATTCTGCTGACTGACCTCCCTGTACATTTTTCAACAGGAATCCAGTCTCTATGCTATAGCTTCTGACAGCTGAGAATCCATCTTTACTGGAGAAAGTTAGCTCATATACCTGCTGTCCATCCAGGTTTTTCACTCCATTGAATTCTGCGGAAAGACCCTTTTCCTCATAGTTCAACTCCATGAAGGTGCTGGAAGCATACTTCATTTCCTTGATTTGGTCTTCCGGAAATGGCTGATTTCCCATGGGTGAGGTCATTAGGCCTTTTTCCCCATCAAACACCTGCTTCATTTCCGCTCCTCCCATGGCTGGGGGAAGTTTTTGAACCAGCAAAAATTTATTGGGGTCCTTGCGGGTAGTGATCATTTCTATAGTTTGACCCTGTACTTCCAGTGCCATTATCATTTTAGTGGCAGTAACACCAGCTAATTTGTCTGCACCGCCTACAGCGTTTAGGTATTTTTCTACCACATCTTTCGCACTTATTCCCTCGGATAAAGAGGGATCAGCGTCTTTCATCACATCTCCATAGTAGTCATACTTGGTGATTTCACCGAAGGAGGCCAGTTTTTCCTCTAGAAGTTTGGCGTCTCCTACCGCCACTACATAGGCATTCTCTGGTGTGATGTACTTTTGTGCTACTTTCTGGATATCCTCTAAGGTAAGTGCATTCAGTTTTTCTAGATAGGTTTCATAGTAGTCATCTGGAAGATTATACAGGTTCTGATTCAGGGCAAAACGTGCTACCGTTTGAGGACTCTCTAAAGAGCGGGAAAAACTTCCCGTCAAAATGGCTTTGGCTTTCTCCAATTCCTCTGCCTCCACAGGATTATTAGCAATTTTATCCAGTTCAAATAGAATCTCATAAACAGCACTATCTGTGACCTCATTTCTTACGCTGGCGCCTGCCTGAAAACTTCCTACCAGTCTGTCCTGGCTTAGGCTAGACCTGGATCCATAAGTGTACCCATGAGTTTCTCTCAGGTTTTGCATCAGACGAGAACCAAATGATCCTCCAAGAATACTGTTCATCACCCTGGCTGCGATATAATCTTCGTCTCCCAACTTTAACTCTACAGGATAGGCTACTGATAGGACTGTTTGCACAGCAGCAGACTTATCGCCAATAGCTACTTTTCTGGAAGCTGGCTTGGAAGGAGTTTCGTACTCAAATTCTGGAACAGTTCCTTTCTCCCAGCTTCCAAAGTATTTCTCAACTAAAGGCTTGGCCTCTGCCATATCTATGTCTCCCACTATCACTAAGTATCCAATATTGGGTCGGAAATAGGTGTTGTAATAGGCCTTACAATCTTCTACACTGATGTTTTCAATGAACTCCTCCCTTTGAACCTCACCATAAGGATGATCCATTCCGTAGAGAACAGCGGATCTAACATTACCAGCGATAGCACCTGGATTTTCCTTTGAGCCTTTAATCCCTGACAAAGCTTCAGTCTTTATTTTCTCTAGCTCTTCCTCAGGAAAGGTAGGATTAAAGAGAACATCAGTCATCAATTCCAGCATAGTAGGCATATGCTTTTTTAGGCTGGTACCAAATGCACCTGTAGAAAAGGTGGAAAGATTTGCGCCTATAAAATCTACTTCCGCATCTATGTCATCCTTTGAGCGGGTAGTGGTCCCTCTACTCATTAAGTCCCCGGCCATAGAGATATAGCCTACTTTGTCTCCCTCTGTCAAAGGGTCTCTATCCAGCGTAAGTGAGAATGAAACTCTGGGGAGCTTATGATTCTCTACCAGGAATACCTTCAAACCATTATCAAGCGCGAAGGACTCAGCTTTTCCTATTTGAATCTTGGGTGCTGGACCCGGTTCTGGCGCTTTCGTTCTGTCGATTTGTGCTTGCAAAAAGCTACTGGCAAACACAGCACAAAATATATATACAAGTAATTGTTTCATCTTTTTTGAATTCTATCAGTAGAGATTATTGTTCTTTTTCTTCCTGCGCTTTAGGTAGGTAATAGAGGGTAACCCTATTTTCTTTCACCAAGTATTTCTGGGCCATTTTCTGAATGTCCTCACGTGTGACAGACAAGTATTTTTCTATTTCTGTATTGATGAGGTTGGTATTCTTATCGTAGTAAGCATAATAGTCTGCCAGACTTTCTGCTATACCTGACATAGAAGAGTTACTGGAGAAGAAGTCATTTTCAATCTGATTCCGCAACTTCTGGAATTCATTCTCACTGATAAGTTCATCTTTCACCTTTTCATACTCGGCTTCCATTGCTTCTTCCAGATCTGCTGGCTCCACTCCAAAGTTTGCTAGTCCAAGCGTAACAGAAATACTAGGATCATTTTCCAGTGAAAAAGGAAATGCAGCTACCTGTATGGCTTTCTGCTGTTTATCTCTCACGGATTTATTCAGTCTGGAGCTCTCACCCTGAGAAAGAAGTTGCATGAGCATGTCTACGGCGTAAGATTCCTGTGTGCCCATGGCTGGCGTTTTGTAGGCATGGAATACGGCAGGAAGCTGAATGTTATCATACACAGTGTCCCTTACTTCTGCAGTTTGTTTTGGCTCAGTGATATAGTTTCTCTCAACCTCATTCCCTTTTGGGATAGGCCCAAAGTAGGCTTCCACCCACTCCTTAGTTTGAGCTATATCTATATCTCCTGCAATAGACAAGACCGCATTATTGGGTACATAGAATTTATTATAGAATGCCATAAAATCTTCATGTTTGGCAGCATTCAAATGCTCGAGTGAGCCAATAGGGGACCAGTTATAGGAGCTCTCAGTATATGCCCGGTCAAAAAGGTTTAGAATCCAGGTTCCATAAGGCTGGTTATCATATCTCTGACGCTTTTCCTCTTTTACTACTTCTCGCTGAGTTTCTATTCCTACGCTATCAATTTTCGCGTGCAGCATTCTCTCAGATTCCATCCAGAGGGTAAGCTCCAGCTGATTAGAAGGAACTATTTCATAGTAGAAAGTTCTATCCTGGGATGTGTTCGCATTGTTAGTCCCACCTGCTTTCTCCAGATAGTCATCAAAGTCTCCTCTTTTGATGTTTTCAGATCCTTCAAACATCAAATGCTCAAAGAAGTGAGCAAATCCTGTTTTATCTGGGTCTTCATCTTTAGATCCTACGTGGTATAGGACGGTCGTAGCTACTATGGGTACACTGTGGTCTTCATGAAGGATCACATGTAAGCCATTTGCCAAATCGTATTCCTCAAATTTGATATTGAGTTCCTGCGCATAGCTCATGGAAAACATGAGCAGTCCCAGGAAAACTGTCAGAGACAATCTTTTCATATGGTTGGTGATTAAAAATATGGAGGTTGGTATCCTCAAAAATGATATGAAGGTTAGTTTCTTTCCAGAAGGGTAACTAGAAACTTGAGTATATGGTTTACATCATATACCCACAAATCTATTCCACAAGTACGAGTTAAAATTAGATAAAAGATAGGAAATCATTTTTCTCCACTCTCAATCTCAAGGTTGATGAGGGAGCAGGTGAACTTTTGCTCGCTATCAGGAGAGACCCCAAAGTTGAATACCAGTTCTTTGGAATTAGCTGCTACCTCAGGGATAGTATAGGAATACAGGTGAGTTCTGTTATCACTATGTAGGGGTTGATGTACGACCTTTTTAAGCAGTTTATTAGAGGTAATGGTTACTACCACTTCTCCTTTATCTTCTATCAATCCACTAATGGCATAGCTCACCGTAATATTCTTGGGAGCATCAGTTTTAGGTAATACAATGCTTTCAGTAAAAGAAGACCTAGATGCTTTCTTCTCTACCGTTTTTCCTGTAAAGTAGGAGCTATTAGGTACATAGGAGAATAGAACTGCCGAGCAGGATTCCATATAGTAGTTTCCACCTGTAACTTCTACTTCTGTTTTGAAGTCGGCAGGTACCAGTTTTCTGTATATAAGGGGTTTTGGGCTGGCATCAGGGGTTAGAATGGAAATTTCTCCTGAGGCTTGTTTGATGATAACCTCTTCTGGTAACTCCGTTCCATCTGACAATACAATTTCCAGCAATAAACTGTCAGTCGCTAAAAATTGGGGCAACAAGATTTCTCCATTGCTATAATCTTTGACTGAACCCTCTACTATGGTCGCAGTTTCATCTGTATCTGCATTGATAAACCATGTAAAGGCTGAGGTAGCGGGTCTGGTAGGACCTATGGAAAGAAGCACTCCTCCAAATCCAACTAATACTATTGCTGTTACAAGTACTAATAATGAC
>JBCBKZ010000535.1:0-4440 GCA_038520955.1 Bacteroidota bacterium
CTCAGAGGAAGATGTGCGACTTCCTCTGAGTATTAATGTCTTAACTGTAACCATCATGTACTTAAACACACTTTCTACATTACTTTCCAGTACCACTCACCTTGATATTGCCTATGCTGTTATTTTCATTGCGTGTATTTGTGGCGTTTACCTAACCATAGTTATGAGGGGAGGAGATGATATTCCCAGACAGGATGTAGATAAAATATTCTTTCTGATGATAGGAGTATCAGCGGTAATTTGGGTCCTGTCTCGTCTGGCTCCACCTATAGCTTAAACAGCCTTTTGAAGTTCCCAAAAGTGCGTCATGTTTTTAGCTTCTCTCTCCAGATTGGAAGCTAAAATGAGGGTTCTGTTTGCACTAAATTTCTCTATGAGGGTGATCAGCTTACGGGCCTGTACTGTATCCAGGTTGCTAGTAGGTTCATCCAGTAAAAGAAGGGGGGTATCACTTACCAATGCCAGCCCTACGGCCAGGCGTTGGAGCATACCTGATGAGAAAAATTTTAGGGGTTTATCTATATGTGCTTCCAGATCCAGGATCTTAGCTAATTCCAACGGATCATCCAGCAAACAGCTTTTGAACGTAAAGTGGAGGCTTATGCTTTCCCGCAAACTCAGGTCTGTATAAAGAGACAAACCAGGAGCTGCCCAGGCCAAATGTGTATATACCTGTGTACCTGATACTGGATTCCCTTCAAACCTATAGGAAACTTTTCCTTCCGAAACGCCTACAGCACCAGCCATAATCTGCAATAGGGTAGATTTACCAGAACCATTCGGTCCTTTGATTAACCATTTTTGTCCGGTTTCTACTTTGAAAGAAAGATGTCTGAATAGCCACCTCTGGTAATACTTCTTTCCAATATTCTCTAGTATAATCTCCAACTACTTGTTGTTATAAAAGGAAATGCTGCATTCTGATTAGTTCAGAATGCAGCATATATACTAAAAAGCGTGGAATCAAACCTTATTCTGTGGCCTCTTCTTTTTGTGTAGAGTGAGAATAATGCCCTTTAATGATTCCTCTGCTGGCATTTCTTACAAAAGTGATCACCTCATCACGTTCTTCACTGGCTTTCAGGTGAGCTTCTATGTAATCCAAGGCAGTGGTATTATTCATTCCAGACAGGAACAGATGTCTGTAAATGTCCTGAATATGATGAATAGTATCACTTGAGAATCCTCTTCTTCTCAATCCAATAGAATTCACCCCTTCATACTGAAGTGGCTCTCTACCTGCCTTTACATAAGGGGGTACATCCTTTCTTACCAGTGAACCTCCAGAAATAAAGGCATGGATACCTACTTTCACAAATTGTCTGAAGGCCGAAACACCTCCTATGACTACAGAATCTCCAATTTCTACATGGCCGGCAAGGTTAACAGAATTAGAGATGATGACATTATCTCCTATGATACAATCATGGGCTATGTGTACGTAAGCCATGATGAGTACATTCTTTCCTATAACAGTCTTTCCATGATAGTCTGTTCCTCTGTTCAGAGTTACACATTCACGGATAGTGGTATTATCACCTATTTCCAGGGTGGTTTTTTCTCCATGGAATTTCAGATCCTGAGGAATACCAGAAATAACAGCGCCGGGGAAGATTTTACATTTTTTCCCTACTCTGGCACCATCATATACAGTTACATTGGATCCTATCCATGTACCTTCACCTATCACTATGCCACCATGCATGGTTACATTAGGTTCCAGGTGAACGAAATCTGAAATCAATACTTCGGAGTGAATGCCATTAGCTCTCATTTGTTCCTTGGACCAGAATTCAAGGCGTTTCTTTTCAGGGCTAATGACCGTACCAGGGGAAATGTAGCAGCCTTTGCCAATCCTTACGCCACTATGGATGGTAACATTAGAACCGATGAAGGTACCTTCACCGATTTCCACGTCATCCTCTATAGTGGTGAATGGCTCTATGTGGACACTCGAATGTATCCTGGCAGCCGCACTAACCCTGGATAAGGGGTAATTGCTGTTTGTTTTGATGGGGACCATAATTACTCTTTTGGAACAATGCTGGCGATCATATCAGTGGAACTCACCAACTCTCCGTCTACATACGCTTTCCCCGTCATTTTACACATATTCCTGCGCATGTAGAGAAGGTCTAGTTTGAACTCTAATACGTCACCTGGTATAACTGGTTTTTTAAATCTTGCGTTGTCTATAGCAACAATATAAACCCAGACTGTCTCTGGATTATCTATAGTATTTAGTAAAAGAATACCCCCTACCTGTGCCATAGCTTCTAGCTGAAGCACACCCGGCATGATGGGGTTACCTGGAAAATGACCATCAAAAAATGGCTCATTTATCGTTACATTTTTGATTCCGGTAATGGATTTCTCGCTGAACTCTGTGATCTTATCGACCAGAAGGAATGGATATCTATGAGGTAGAATTCCGCGGATTGCATTGATGTCGAATATGACGCCTTTTTTTCCCACCTTTTGGTATTTTCTTGTTAGACGTTGATTTTTTGCTTTTGACTTGATAATTTTTGCTAACTCTACATTAGCCTTGTGCCCTGGTCTGGTAGCATGAATGACTCCTTTGATGGGTTTCCCTACCAAAGCCAGATCTCCCACCAGGTCCAGTAGTTTATGACGGGCAGGTTCGTTATCATACCGCAAGCCGTTATTCATTACCCCGGCTTCTATGTTAATAGAAGGCATGTCAAAAAGTTTGCAAAGGCGGTCTTTTTCCGCTGTGTCTAACTCTTTGTCTACGATAACGACTGCACTATCTAAATCCCCTCCCTTGATCAGCCCCTGCGTATGCAAAAACTCAAGCTCGTGTAAAAAAACAAATGTTCTGCTATCTGCAAAACTTTCAGGAAATTCACTAATTCCGGAAAGGGAAGCTTCCTGAGGGTTGATGATTCTGGAGTTGAAGTCAATCTTCACATTTGCCTGGAAAGAATTTGCCGGGGAAGCGGTAAGTACCACCTCCCTGTCTGCCTCTTCATAAGAAACAGCTTCTTCAATGATCAGGTATTCTCTCTCTTCCTCTTGGGCGATGATGCCAGCATCCTGTAGAGCCTTGGAAAAATCCCTCGCGCTTCCATCCATGATAGGAGGTTCCGGTCCATCCACTTCTATTAAAATGTTATCTATCTGATTACCCGCCACGGCTGCAAGCGTATGCTCTACTGTATGCATCTCTGCTCCATTCTCTGCAATAGTAGTTCCTCTTTGGGTTCCTATTACATTATCTACATCAGCATGAATGATGGGTGCATTAGGTAAATCTATTCTCTTAAACTTATACCCATGATTAGGAGGTGCTGGTTTAAAAGTAATGTTCACCTTTGCCCCGGTATGCAGGCCCTTTCCACTAAGGGTGGTAGGCTTGGCAATAGTATGCTGCTTGTTTTCCATTTCAGACATATTCACTAATTCCCCTGAGTAAGATCACTAAGTTTTTTTTCCAGCTCTTCTATCCTGTTTTGCATGCTGACCAGTTTTCTGAACATGAGTTCTGATTTTAACTGATCTCTATGTAACTGGATAGGAGACCCCCTGAATGCCTGTCCTTCTTTTTTGATACTCTTATTGACGCCTGATTGGGCGTCAATCTTTGTATAATCTGCTATGTTGAGGTGGCCCACGATTCCTACCTGCCCACCTATCATCACGTTTTTCCCTAGCTTAGTACTTCCTGCTACGCCAGTCTGTGCCGCGATCACCGTATAGCTCCCTACCTCTACATTATGTGCTATCTGCACCAGATTATCCAGCTTAGTCCCTTTCTTAATCCGGGTAGCTCCCATAGTTCCTCTATCTATGGTAGTATTAGCTCCTACTTCCACTTCGTCTTCTAACACCACATTCCCTAAATGAGGAATCTTTTTCAGGCTTCCATCTTCCTGGGGAGCAAAGCCAAACCCATCTGTCCCCACCTTTGTACCTGTATGGAGGATGCAATTTTTTCCTATTTGGGTGTTATCGTATAAACAAACGTGTGGATTAAGAATAGAGTAGTCTCCTACACTGACATTTTTTCCCACAAAGGCGAATGGATGGATTTTGCAACCTTTGCTAATTTTAGCTCCTGCAGATATGTATGCGTAGGCACCTATGTATACATCTTCCCCAATTTCTGCATCCGGATCCACCATGCTGTACTCATGAATTCCAGATAAAGACGACTGTTGGATGGCTTGAGCTGCTTCTAACAAGCTAACAAATGCTGAGTAGGGATCACTTACTCTCAGTAAGGTACTCTTGACTGGTTTTTCAGGGGTAAAGTCATTACTAACAATCACGGCTGAAGCTTCCGTGCTATAAACGAAGGGTGTATACTTAGGATTAGCAAGAAATGTAATGCCTCCCTTTTTCCCAGATTCTATGTCAGTAACAGTGTAAATCTCCACATTCCCATCTCCCTCTAAAGAGGCTCCTATCATGCCG
>JBCBKZ010000536.1:0-4439 GCA_038520955.1 Bacteroidota bacterium
AGGGCTTTCTGTACGGTGAAGAACAAACCTTTCACATTGGTCTCCATCATCTCATCATACACTTCTTCTGTGGTCTGGTCAATGGGCGCAAACTTTCCTACTCCTGCATTGGCGAAGACTATGTCTATTTTACCAAACGCCTGTTCAGCTCTATGAAAGGCCGAAGAAAGCTCCTTAAGGTCATTAACGTTGGCTTGGAGTGCGAGCACCTCTCCCTGGATTTGGGCTTTTGCTGTATCCAGAGAATCCTGATTCCTCCCGGTGATGACCACTTTGGCGCCTTGTTCTGAGAAGAGGATGGCCGTAGCTAACCCTATCCCACTATTCCCGCCAGTGATGAAAGCTACCTTATCTGTTAAT
The DNA here is from genome assembly GCA_038520955.1 of Bacteroidota bacterium. Lineage (GTDB taxonomy): Bacteria > Bacteroidota > Bacteroidia > J057 > J057 > JBCBKZ01. Next base: position 361 of record JBCBKZ010000536.1, read on the forward strand.
CTTGTTGTTGAATGATTATATGACATCTTGTTTTGATTAGGTATGAAACTAAATACCTTACAAAGATGCCGGAGAATGAGGCGAAAGGGAATGGACAAAAGGGAACCCAAGCAGTACAATCAGGCCGAAGAGGCTAACTGTATAAATTCTGAGGGACTAAACTGGGTCTCTTTCTTAAAGAAGCGACTAAAATAGGCAGGATCTTCGAAGCCCAGCTTAAAGGCGATTTCCTTAATGGAAAGCACATCCTGATACAATTCTCTTTTAGCTTCTATGAGAATCTTTTCCTTAATCAACTCCCCCGGCGTACGTCCCAGATCCTTCTTGGTGGCTTTAGTAAGTCCTTTAGGGCTAATGAATAAGGCATCAGCATAAAACTGCACACTATGCTCCTTGATGTAGTTATTCTCAAGTAAATCCTGAAAGTCCATGACTACTTTGGAAAGGCACTGGTCAAATACTTGCCCCATCTGTCCCAGCTTCAACTTTGAGGCCGTCAGGAGAAAGGTCTTTAACTGCGCTGTAAGTATTTCTTCCTGATACATGCCTTCATCGGATAATTCAGACTGCATGGAATCTATCAGGAATTCTATTTTATTGGTAGCAGCATGGTCCAGAGAAATAAAAGGAGAATGGGTAGTAGTATTAAACAGAACGGCATCACAAAACACCTCGTGCCTGTTGAGCTTAATGCAGAAAAAATCGTTGGAAAACTGTAGCACCTCTCCTTCCATTTTTTGTCCGGATAAGGTAGTAAACAGCTGAAATTCAGATACAAAGAACAGCTGGGGTCCATCAACCTTAAAGGTGTTAAAATCTAGCTGTACCTCCCCAATCCCCTCTCTGAAGTAAATGACCTGAAATACATTTTCTCTGGTGGGAGGATCATCATGCCAGATCACCTTTTCTATGGCAAACTGCTTTTGCCCGTTTTTTACTAGCTCCATAGGTTTACTGCTTACAATTCCTACCTCTTACCCCTTCTTCTGGAAGATCCCAAATAGCTCATTTCCCATTCTGGCTTTGATAGAGTTGTGAGAATCTTCAAAGACCACTATCTCAAAATGGGACGATAGGTAACCAAGATATTCTTCTCTTGAGCCACCAAAGGGTCTTCTCCCGGAAGCTATGTCCAACGGATGCTTAAACCACAGTCCTACCAACTTCCCTCCTGGCTTAAGAAGTTCAGCCATCTTCTTGGCATAGAAAGCCCTAGTCTCTGGCATTGGTTCAAAAGAGCAAAAAAAGGTCTGCTCAAAAATCAGGTCGTACTGTCCCTGATGCTCGAAAAAATTCTCCTGTATGAGGTGATTCTCCGGAAATTCAGGAACACGTTCTTTAAGGGCTGCTAAAGGATAAGCGGAAACATCCAGCACATGTACATGCTGAAAGCCTTGTTTATGCAGATACTCTGCTTCATAAGCATTTCCCGCTCCTGGTATGAGAATTCTCAGGTCTTTGGATTTAAGTTGGTCTATGTATTCTACCAAAGGAGTAGAAGGATAGCCAATGTCCCAACCGGTAAGTTGACTATCATATCTATCCGTCCAGTATTGTTCCAGTTTCTGTGAGTCCTGCATCAATTATTTCTTAAGGGTATTAAGATAAGAAAACATTCAGCCACCTATTGGCAGCTGAATGACAACTTCTACTTTCGATATTTTTAGGATTTTAGCTTTCCATTATAGGTAAGCACTATTTCCTCTTGTCCTTCTTTGGTCCACAAACATTTACCTGACAATACCCCATCAACCAGGGTTCCTTCCCAACTTAAGGTTCCTTCCTCTTCACTCGTCATTACACTGGTGAAGGTCCAGTCTCCATGTTCATTCTTAAGGGTTTTGTAAGGAGCTGCTTCAAATCCATATTGAATACAGACAGACCCTTCCAGTTTTTGTTGATGAAAAGTGAGGTCCTCCTTGTTATCAAATTTGCCCTCTATGTAATTGTCTATGGTAAATACCTTTCCTTCAAAAGGAGCCGTTTTTTGCTGGGCGTGCGCCTGGGCCGCCATGATAAGCATGAAACACATGATAAATCCTTTCATAAAGTATGTTGTTTACTGATTAGTTTCTTGCTGAGCCAATGCCAGCCAGTTCTGATTAGCTTTCTTGATGAGTCCTTTTTCATCTTCCAGCCAGGGATCTAATCCATTGAAGTGGGCTCCCTGATAAGGGCCATTGTAGAAGAGGTAGAGCTTCCCTTCGGTAACTGTGAAGGTAGTAGGGTCTACCGGAAACTTGGCATTGGCAGTGGCTACCCCTGTAGCACAAAACCCGCCATACTGGGGAAGATAGCTAACAGGATTCTTCTGAAAGAGCTGCTTGTGAGCTTCAGTCTTGAAGCGATAGATAGCCCCTTCATGCTCTACCTCATACTGAGCACTCCCTTCCACTGCCTCATTATTTGTGAAGTATGCTACCGGATCATATCCTTTGATAGCTAGTGGCGTTAGGTTGATGGATTGGGCGATGGTAGCCTGGAGAACCCCTAATAAGCTTGCAACGATAACTAACTTTTTCATTTTTCGATATAATTTGATGAAACTTTTGTTTCGCTTTTCTCCTATCCGAAAAGCTATATGACAAACTTAGATACGGTTCTCCCAGAAGAGAATGGACATATGGGTACGGGAATAGGACAATAGGGTCAGCCCCACTCCACCTTACCGTAGAGGAAGTAAAAAATTAGCTAAAAGAGAAAATTCTTGGGTCCCGCCTAAGGAGTTTGATGCATCAAAACGTCTGTAATTCCAGCTCCCACCATGTGAAACCTACCCTTCCCGCATTGGCGTTTTGGATGGTAGTTACCATGCCTATGTTCCCATTAGAAAGCGGAATGATGGGAAAGTATTCACCGCCTGTATAGCGCTCATATGTCCCTACTGCAAAGCGAGACCAAATATCTAATTTCTGAGGGTCAATGCTATGTACCTCTATACCTTCTTCAGCTATGTTGACCACGGCAGCATGATGGCGAATATTCTCACCAAAGCCAGATAACCATGTACACAGCAGGCCTTGTTCACTGGCTACCATATAAGGAAAATAGGTCGTATCCTGGCCCTGAGAAATAGCAAACTCCTCCCAATTATCCCCATTATCAGAAGACTTTGCCAGCTTCATCTGAGCACCCTCACTCCACATAGCATACATATTATTCTCCTTGTCGAAGGCTAGTGGTTCCACCCATCTTGGAATCCCACTCATGTCGTCCTTCCAAACTCTGTTTCCCGGTAGGTCTACATCTGTCCAGCTCTCTCCCTGGTCTAGACTCAGCTTGATAAAATCTACTCCCTCATCCATCTGAAAGCCTGAAGCAGACAAAGGAGATACTCTCACTGCTAATTGTCCATTAGGACCCCTTGCCAGGTGGCTGGACCCTCCTGTGGGGTTAATAGTCTGTCTCTCTTCCCAACTCTTACCGGAATCTCTACTTATCCTGTGATGAACTCCCTTCCCATCATTCCAGATGATATGAAGGTTTCCATTTGTTGTAGCTGTAATCCAGGGTCTGTCATCATAATCTCCCCTGGAAATAAACTGCCAGTCCCAACTTTGACCTTCATCTCTGCTGACCCCTACGGTAATTTGTTCTCCTTTCATGGTAGAGAAATCAAAGTTATCCAAATCCTCCGGAAGCTTAGTGTAGGTCATGCTCAGGAGGAAGATGTTTCCTTCATCATCTATCAATAAGTCTACATCCGAATTTCCCTGGGCACCATCCTCAGCTGTTCCTACAAAGACAGCTTGCCAGGTTTTCCCTCCATCTTTACTTTCCCAAAGCTGAGGACTATCAGTCCCATTTGTATAGCCAGTTACAAACAAGGATCCATTGGGATGTTCCACTACCATAGGTTCTCTGGCCAAACTGGAGAGATGATCAATTTTATGTTTGATGATAAGCTCAGTATGCTCCTGAGCCATTAATGAGTGGGTACATGCAAACAAGAATACAAGGAAATAGAAGCGCATAAGCTGAGTATTTATGTTTTGGGATAGAAGTTAGCATGTACCCACTCATTAATGGCTCAGGAGCATACTGAGCTTATCATCAAAAATAAAATTGATCATCTCTCC
>JBCBKZ010000537.1:0-4434 GCA_038520955.1 Bacteroidota bacterium
AAACTGTCAGAATCTTGCTGTTCAGGAGGATGTGAATGGCCGTTGACACAGGATTATTACATAATTACAATGACTGTCGTCTGGATGTAATGTTTTTGCTTAAATGATCCCCGTTTAGCTTTTCATGAGGTAGGATACGCTTATCACTTTACAACTTTCCCAAAAAGGGCCTAAATCTGGTAAAGTCTCCCCTCATTAGCACGCTCTTAGGAATCCAGTCTTCTTTTATGATATTCTCAAAATTAGACCTACTTTTGCCCCCGGTCTGAAAACACTAATTGGTAATTGACCGTTTATTCATTTTTGTACTAAGGAATACTGATTGTAAAGATGATTTCTACTGACATTTGTATAATAGGAGCGGGGCCAGTAGGGCTGTTTGCAGTGTTTGAAGCAGGATTATTAAAGATGCGCTGCCACCTGGTAGATGCACTACCACAAGTGGGAGGACAGCTTACAGAAATTTACCCTAAGAAACCCATCTATGATATCCCTGGTTATCCAGAGGTATTAGCTGAAGACCTCATCACCAACCTGGAAAAGCAGATAGAACCTTTCAGTCCTACTTACACACTGGGAGAGCGGGTAGAAGAGGTACACAAGCAGGATGACGGTAGCTTTAAGCTGGTTACTTCCGACCAAACAGAAATCCACTGTAAGGTAGTAGTAATAGCCGGTGGGCTGGGAAGCTTCGAGCCCAGAAAGCCGGATATTGAAAGAAGAGATGAGTTTGAGAAGAAGGGTATAGATTATATGGTGAAGGATCCAGAGAAGTACAGAGATAAGCGGGTGGTCATAGCTGGGGGAGGAGATTCTGCTCTTGACTGGGTGATCTTCCTGGCAGATGTAGCCAAAGAAGTTTCTCTCGTACACAGAAGAGAAGGGTTTAGAGGGGCACCTGATTCCGTATCTAAAATGATGGGACTAGTAGAAGCCGGAAAAGTTAAATTATATGTAAACGCCCAGTTAGCAGGGGTAAATGGAAATGGCCATCTGGAGAAGGTAACTGTGAAGATGAAGGAAGACCAGGTGGATATAGATACGGATTACCTCATCCCGCTATTTGGGTTAAGTCCTAAACTAGGTCCCATAGGTGAGTGGGGATTGAACATAGACAAGCGTGCGGTGGCTGTGGACACAGATGATTATTCTACCAATATCCCCGGTATCTACGCTATAGGTGACATAAATACCTATACCAATAAACTAAAACTCATTCTTTGTGGTTTCCATGAAGCAGCTTTGATGGCCCATAGTGCTTTCAAATTTGTATTCCCTGGCAAAAAGCAGGGTGCCTTGAAGTACACCACCGTAAGTGGGGTCCAAGGTTTTGAAAATTCTTAAGGTATTGCAGTAGTAAGAATCACCATGAGTACACTTCATATAAAAGCAGAAGATAGAGACGGTACGGTAAAGGACCTCCAGATAGAAGAAAATCCTTCCAGCAACCTGATGGAGGCACTCACTGAGGAAGGATATGACATTCCTGCTATCTGTGGGGGAATGGCAGGATGTGGAACATGCCACATCACTGTATCTAAAGGATATGATGGATTGAGGAAGCCGGAAGAGGATGAAGAATTTATGTTGGACTCTCTTCCTAACCTTACTGACCATAGCCGTCTTTCCTGTCAGGTGGCATTGACGAGTGCCATTGATGGCATAGAACTGAAAGTATTAGGGGACGGAATGTAATCCGTCCTCCATCCCCTTATAAAGGAAACAGCTGAGATCGGCTCCTACGCCAGGCCCTAATACGTTCCTGCTGTTCAGGTGTTCTTGAAGCATCTGTAAATAGCTGAGGAATGTGAAAGGAGGTCTCCTTCACCTTTACTTCCATCATTTTCAGCTTTCCCTCTCTGAAATAATGGATCTGCCAAATATCTTTACTGTAGAAACTCAGCAGTTCTGGGAAGTTACGGTTGATTTTAGTTCCATTTACCGCTATCAGGATATCCCCTTTATAGAGTGAAGCCCCTTCAGGTAGTGCATGAGGCAGGACATGTGTTACAGTAGCACTTCCTTCTGTATTATAACTATGTTTAAGCCCTAAGATACTTACCGCCAGATTTCCCGGACTTACCTCTGCATATCGAAATCCCAAATAAGTAGCCATTTTCTGTAAGGCCGGGTTCAGACTTTGTGTACCGGAAATATAGTCTTCAAAAAAGGCTTCCATATTCTCTCCACTCACCTCCTCTATCAGGGCTAATAAGCTGGCCTTAGTATAGCCATCCTTCAACTGCCCGTGTTGCTGATACATATGATACATCACATCATCCAGAGAAACCTGATCCTTACTGGCTCTACGTAGCTCTATATCCAACAGCATGGCGACCAAGGACCCCTTTGTATAAAAAGAAATTCTTCTGTTGGGGAATCCTTCCTGAGAATAGCCATTGACCCAGCTGTTAAAACTGGCCATCTCTAAGGAGACGGTATCTTTGCCTCCCATCAGATAATGCCGTTGAAGGGATTCATTGACCAGCTTCATCCATTTCTTCAAGGAATACACCTTAGACTTCCAAAGCATGAGATCTCCGTAATAGGTAGTGATCCCTTCAGTTACATAATGTAGTTTGCTGTAATTCTCCTCATGATATCGGTAGGGTAACATATCTGCAGGGCGAATAGACTTCACATTCCACACATGAAAGAGCTCATGTGAACAGATTTCCAAAAATGAGTCATATTCTGACTCTTGCATGAGTAAATGTCCCGGCCCCAGACTAAGTACCGTGGAGTGTGGATGTTCTACTCCATGCCTGAAAGTATCCGTCCTGGCGAGGGTAAGAAAGTGAAACTCCTTGGTGGGAATAGATTCAAATACATTTAACTGGGCTTTTATATAGGCGGTAAAGTCATTTTCCATTCTGCCAAGATCAGGCTTACAGTCACCTAAAAACCAAAGGTGATATTGGCATTCGCCCACAGGAAAATGGTGATGAATTAGCTCATCAGCCGCAAAAAATGGTGTGTCAACCAAGGCATGAAAATTCTCAAAACACATCTTCTCCCCTTGAGAAACATGAGAAGGAATACCCGCCAGCGTCCATTCCAGGGCTATATCTACCGCTAACTCACAAGCTTGCTGAAGAGAGTCTTCTGTATACAAGAAAAGGTTGATCCCGTTGACATAGACCATTTCAGGGTCTACATATGACCCTCCGGCATCCTTATTATTAGCATAGTACTTATAACTGATGATAACTTCCTGGCCAGCTTCAGCCTCTAGTTGCCAGCTATGTGTAGAAGCACGATGAATGGCCAATGGATGTCCACTTTGGGAAGTAGCCTGGACATCAGAAATATTTCTATGGTAGTTTTGTAACTCATACCTTCCAGGCCGCCATTTAGGTAGCTGCCATAAAGTGTGGGATTCAGTTACCCTTAGAAAAATCTGGATATGTATGAGCCGTGAAGCTGCCCCTTCAAAGGTCAACTTATATTTCATGGTGTTACTTGGTTCGTGTCCTTGTTATAACTGGAAATTACAGATAATAATCTTTCTCAACTCACATTTTTCCTACTTTTTCACGCTTTCTCAGCCTCTATTCGTTAATAAATAATGTCAACTACCCCTAAAAGCATTGATTTTAGGCAGAAAAAAGGGAATTTTTGTTTCTTTTATGATCCTTTGCCGACCTATTAAGTGAATTAGCAGGCAATATTCTTATGCTAAACAGTAAAACATTTGTAAGTATTCTCATCCTGATCTGGATAGCAGGAAGTTCCTACTGGTGGACCTGCCTAGTGAGGAAACAGTGTGGACCGGATTGGCAAAATCCCGCTAAATGGAAAGAGGCTGTCCTCTCTTACCTTCCTTCAGAGATAGACTTACCGGAAAGGAACACTCCTGAGGAGTCCGTCTCCTCCCCTACCCACTCATGGTTTATCTACTTTGGAGAAGAAAAAGTATTAAGCTCCCGAGAGAGCATCCGATTTGCCAAGAAGGATACCGTAGGTTTTCTCAGTAAAGAGGTACATAAGAGCATGGAGGACCTGGTCCTATGGCTCCAGACTAACCCTGGAACCGGAGTAGTCATCACAGGTCTTTACAGTGAAGCAGAAAAAGATACACTTGAGGTAAAGGATGTAGGCATATTACGGGCAAATTTTGTAGCTCGTACCTTGTTTGAGATTGGATTGGACAGCACACGGGCTGCCACCCAAAGCCAAACGTACTTAGGAAACGACTTTTGGAGCTATGGCGACTCTACCCATAAGGCCATCAGCTTGTATATTGAGACATTTTACTGATGTTTTGACCTAAAGATTAGTTACCTTTCTTAATAGTCAACCTTAAGGCACCTAAATTCTATTAAAAGACATAAGAAAAACCCAAAAATCTTATGCTAGAAACATATCCCGTTCTTGAAGCCTTGATTTTAATTCTGGGAAGCGGCATTCTCGGAGCCTGGATTTCGTCCCTTC
>JBCBKZ010000538.1:0-4394 GCA_038520955.1 Bacteroidota bacterium
GGCCACCACTGGATCTAAAGTCTTATGGACATTAGCAGTCCTATTCTTCCCTATCGTAGGACCAATCGCCTATCTGTTCTTCGGGAAGAAAGGTCAGAAGGATCAGGTAATCGTATAATATCAAGGGAATCTTATTCTGGTTAATACAAACGATAAAGAGGGTATCCATCTTTGGATACCCTCTTATTTATTCTCATACTGAAAGTAAAGAAAGGACCTTTACTCAGTAATGACGATCTCTGCTTGCTGCAGATCCTGATATTCTGTTAGCAATTCTCCATTAAGTGAGAATCGAATGTATCTCCATTCATGGCCACATTCGTCCACGTTTAGGAGAAACTGAAGGCTTAGTGTGTCCTGACCAAAATCTCCTTTCTTGAAGAAGTAGTCATAATTGTAAGGGATACCAAACAGTCTGATGTCGTTGGTAGCACCCGTAGCCTGATTCACAAAGATTTCTGTGTAGTTGAAGGGGCCAAACTTCCCCTCAGCAAAACCGGGACGGATTAACTCAAACTCCGGAAAGGGATTTTCTCCACCGGTAGGGTCCATGTACACCACCACTTCAGAAGGGTCGTAGACATTGTCCAGATAGTTTACTCCGCTGGGAGAAACATACTCTACGGTAAAGAATTCATCTCCTATGTCTTCACTAGGATTGGAAGCACATTCCTCTTCACAAGAGGTAAGAAATAAAGTAGAAACAAGGACAGATAAGAGCAGAAAGGTAGAAACAAAATTTTTGAACATACCTATGAGCAATTTGCAGAACCTGGATAACATTTCCTGTACAATTCCTGAATATAAGTGTAATTTGCGTCCTTATGGAAACCAATATAATTGAACTTCCTAACGGGCTTAGCGTCCTACACCGTTATGTGCCCTACACCAGAACGGTACACTGCGGATATATCATAGATACAGGCAGCAGGGATGATCTTCTGGAAGAGTCCGGTATGACTCATTTTATTGAGCACATGGTCTTCAAGGGTACAGTTAAAAGAAAAACGTTCCATATACTCAATTATTTAGAATCTGTAGGTGGAGATTTAAATGCGTATACCACCAAGGAAAAAATCTGTCTGTACGCCTCCATGGTATCAGAATATTTTGAACGAGCCACAGAATTACTTACAGATATAGTCTTTAATTCCACTTATCCGGAGAAAGAAATCACCAAAGAAAAACAAGTAATCTCTGAAGAGATCAGCATGTATAGAAATGCACCAGATGAGGCTATTTTCGAGGATTTTGATGAGATGATCTTTCCGGAGCATAGCTTGGGAGCACCTATACTGGGTACCAGACAGACCATACAGGTCTTCGACCAGCCGAGGGTAGTCAGGCATGTGCGGAATAACTTCACCCAAAACAGAATTGTCTACTCCATAGTGGGAAATGTTACCCTGGAGCGGGTACAAAAAGCCATCAAAAAATACCTGTCTGATATACACCTCCCTTCTGCTGAAAGAGAAAGGAATGCCCCTAGCACCTTCATAGCCAAGCAGCATGACCACCCCATACAGACAGAGCAAGCGCATGAGATCATAGGCGGAAGAGCCTTTGGCTTAAAAGCTGATTTTCATGTTCCCTTCATTCTCTTGAATAACATGCTGGGAGGACCGGGCATGAACTCTCGTCTCAACCTCAACATCAGGGAAAAGCATGGGCTTACCTATGCCATTAACTCCTTCTATTCTCCTTATCAGGACAGTGGAATCTGGGGAATTTACTTTGCCTGTGAGCCGGGAAACCTGTTGAGGATCAGAAAAATGGTGAACAAAGAACTAAGAGAGCTTAGCCGTAAACCATTAGGTCTAATCAGACTTAATCAAGCCAAAAAACAGCTCATAGGTCAATTTACCCTGGGATATGAGAATCTCCTGAATCAGATGCTGGGTATGGCTAAGGATATGTTGGACTATCAGCGTATACAATCCTTCTCCTCCTTTGTGAAAGAAATAGAGGAGGTAAGTGCTGCAGACCTTCAGAAAGTAGCCAGCCTCCTCTTTGTAGAAGACCAACTCTCCCGACTAACATACAAGCAAGTAGGCTAATGGTAAGTGATGTAATCAGATCCTACGTAGAGAAAATAAGTTCTCAGGAACCCCCTTTATTAGCAGAGCTGAACAGAGAAACTCATCTGAAGGTCCTCTATCCCAGAATGCTCTCTGGCCCCTACCAGGGCAGGCTACTGTCCTTCATTTCTCATATGATTCAGCCCAAAGCCATTTTGGAGATAGGTACTTTTACTGGCTACTCCACCATCTGCATGGCAGAAGGACTGGCAGAAGGAGGAAGGATCACCACCATCGAGAGAAACCAGGAACTGGAATCCATCATCAGAAAGTGGCTTGATAAGACAGGAAACACAGAAAAAGTGGACCTACTTTTCGGCCCTGCTAAAGAAGTGATTCCTACCGTTCAAGGGCCTCTGGATCTGGTGTTCATAGACGCTGATAAGCATAATTACCTGGACTATTATGACATGGTCTTCCCCATGGTAAGAAAAGGAGGATTTATCATGGCTGATAATGTACTGTGGGACGGGAAAGTCGCAGATCCCAATATTTCTGACAAGGAAACAGACGGAATTCGAAGATTTAATGAGTTTGTAGCACAAGATGAGCGGGTGGATGTCCTTATGTTACCTGTTAGGGATGGCATCATGTTAGTCCGAAAACACTAGAAAACGTATCATCCAAGCAGCAAAATGCGTTTCTTAGTTACGTATGATTGAAAAATGCCAGGAATTTAAGTATCATTGAGTTGCTGATACAGATAAGCTTGGATACCCTCCCAACTAACTTGTGGTAAACGCTGAGATGAAAGTTTTTCTGAGAGCATTCCTTTTTCTTGCTTGGATAAGCGCCTACTGTTATGGGAAAGTAGTCCCATCTACAGTGGAATATTGTGGAATGACCCTTCATCTTACTGAGCCCGCCCGTAGAATTATCCAGAAACAGGTTAATGAAATCCAGAGAAGCCCTCACTATTTTGATAAGATGGTGCTGAGGGCGGAAGTCTATATGCCTTTCATTCATGAGGCATTTAATGACGTTGGCGTTCCCCTGGACTTATCTTTCATTTCCATTCAGGAAAGCGGCCTGAAAGCTCATGCCGTTTCCAAGTCAAATGCAGTAGGGTTTTGGCAGTTTAAACAAGTCGCAGCCAAAGAATATGGCCTACAGATCAATGAAGTCATGGATGAGCGCAAGCACATTTACAGAGCTTCCTTTGCCGCCGCTGATTACCTGGCCAGCGCTAACCATAATTATAAAAACTGGGTTTACGCTGTCATCGCTTACTATGAGGGCCCTACTGGATCTCGTTCACATACTAATCCTGCCAATTATGGAAAAAGGGTGATGAAGGTGGATCAGAATCTGCACTGGTATGCCATGAGAGCTATTTCCCACAAGCTGGCATATGAAGATGCCCTGAGAAAGCCTGACAGAACGCCCTTAAAGTTGAGACCCTTTGTTTCTCAAAATGAGGCTTCCCTTAAAAATCTATATTCAGCCCATGGCATATCTGAGGAATCTTTCTTCAGATATAATCCATGGCTCAAGCGGGTATCCAGACTTCCCTATGGCCAGAGATTTACCTACTACATTCCCACCTCTGCCAAGGTACAGTTAGTTCATATTCAGGATCCCACTAAAGCATATCCTAAGCTGGAGATCAATAAACCGCCCCAAGTTTACAATAAAGCTTCGAACACACAGGTGGTTCCCTCTACCCTTCTTCAGAAGGCAGAAAATGACGAACAGCTTGGAGATGAGGACCGACCCCTCAGTGTAAAGAAGGCATTCCCACCTGCCAAAAAGGATGTGATTCTCGCAGAGACTTACTCGACCAAAGAAAAATATCATTTCCTCTTCTATGATGCTTCCCAGCCGCAGTATCCACCGGCCAAACCGGCCAAGATGCTGTCTCCTGGGAGCTATGTAGAATTTTTCTTGGAAGCAGACCTCCATTATGGCTCTGCCTACATACAGTTTAAGGGAAGTGATCTACCCATAAAACTGGCCCAGCGCCATCAAGTAGACCCCCTTGACTTCCTGTCATGGAATTCTCTTTCTCCGCACCAAAAACCTGATACAGGTTCTATTCTCTATTTGACTCCACTGGAGCAGGCTGAATATCATATAGTGGCCTCTGGAGAGAATCTGGCAGGAATAGCCATTAGACATGGGCTTACGGTAGATGCCCTCAAGCAAAGAAATAGAATGTCTGAGCAGGAGGTATCTGTATTCATTGGAGAAAAAATCTACCTGAAAAAGAAAAAACCTAAGAAGGAAAAGAAGATCATTCTCAGATCTACTAATCCTATTTATACGCCTAAACCTACTGAAGTATTGTCAGAAGAAACTACAGTAGGTTTAGGCGTA
>JBCBKZ010000539.1:0-4371 GCA_038520955.1 Bacteroidota bacterium
GGGAAGAGGAGCTGCCTTTGTTCGTGTGAAGATGAAAAGTATTAATACGGGGAAAGTCATAGAAAACTCCTTTAATACAAGTGTGAAAATTGAAGAAATTAGAGTAGAGAGAAAGAAGTATCAGTATCTCTATGATGAGGGGCACTCACTTGTATTCATGGACAATGATACCTATGAGCAGATCAACATTGACAAGAAAATGGTCAGTGCCCTGGATCTGTTACAGGAAGGAGAAAATGTAGAAATTCTCTTTAATACTCAGGATGATAGCCCCCTTCAGTTAGAAATGCCTCAGTACGTCATTCAAGAGATTACTTATACTGAGCCGGGGGTGAAAGGAGATACTGCAACAAACTCTTTGAAGCCGGCAACAGTTAGTAGTGGGGCAGAAATAAGAGTACCCCTTTTCATTAACATCGGAGATAAAGTGAAGATAGATACTGCTACCAAAGCTTATATGGAGCGCATTAAATCATAAACCTTCTCAACCAACATTTACACGCGATACTATGGAGTTTAAAGAAATTCAAGATATCCTCAAATTGGTCAACAAGACCGATCTCACTGAGGTAGAGATAGAAAAAAAGGACTTTAAATTAAAGATCAGAAGGAAGGCTCCCGAAAGCAACGTGATATACGCTTCTCAACCCGCATCTGCCATAGCAGCTCCAGCACAACTCGCACCTGCTGTTATGCCTACGGTAGCTGAAGCACCAGCAGCTTCTGAAGTGTCTGCTGAAACAGCAAAAACTGAAGCAGCAGCAGCTGCCCCTGAAAAAGATTACTACACATTTAAGTCTCCTATGATTGGAACTTTTTACCGTTCCAGCTCTCCTGAAACGGACGCTTTTGTGAAAGTGGGAGATTCCGTCCAAAAAGGCTCAGTACTGTGTATTGTAGAGGCCATGAAGTTATTCAATGAAATTGAATCTGAGGTAGAAGGAAAAATTGTGAAGATTCTGGTAGAGAATGCTCAGCCAGTTGAATACGATCAGCCTCTGTTCTTGATTGACACAGACGCCTAGTAAGATTCTCTTAACGAGCTTTTTATGTTTAAAAAAATACTGATTGCAAATAGAGGCGAAATAGCCTTACGCATACAGCGCACCTGCCGTGAAATGGGTATCCCTACAGTAGCGGTATTTTCTACAGCTGATAGAAACAGTCTTCACGTCAGATTTGCTGATGAGGCTGTGTGTATAGGGCCTCCATCCAGTACGGATAGTTACCTCAACATGGCTAACATCATTGCCGCAGCAGAAATATGCGGTGTTGATGCGATACATCCAGGGTATGGATTTCTTTCTGAGAATGCTCAATTTTCCCAGCTATGTGAAGATCATAAGATTAAGTTCATAGGGCCTAACGCCAATGTGATTTCATCCATGGGAGATAAGTCCACTGCGAAAGCTTCCATGATTAAGGCAGGAGTTCCTGTAGTACCAGGATCTGACGGGCTATTAGATTCATTGGAGCAAGCTTATGAGATAGCAGAGGAAATTGGATATCCAGTCCTACTAAAAGCTACTGCCGGCGGAGGTGGAAAAGGGATGAGAAGAGTGGATGAGAAATCTGGTATGGCTGATGCATGGAATAGTGCTAAAGCTGAGTCAGGTGCTGCCTTCGGAAATGATGGTCTGTACATGGAAAAATTTATTCTCCAGCCCAGACACGTGGAAATTCAGGTGGTAGGTGATCAGCATGGAAATGTATTCCACTTAGCTGAAAGAGACTGTACCATTCAGAGAAGACACCAGAAATTGGTGGAAGAATCTCCCAGTCCGGTGCTTACGCCGGAAAAAAGGAAAGAGATGGGAGACGCTGCCGTGAAAGCTGCCAAGTACGTGGATTACGAAGGGGCTGGAACGGTAGAATTTATCTATGACATAGAAGGAAACTTCTATTTCATGGAGATGAATACCCGTATTCAGGTGGAGCATCCTGTAACAGAAGAAATTTTTGATAATGACCTGATCAAGGAGCAGATCAAGGTGGCTGCCGGAGAGAAGATCTCTGAATACATTATGCCAGCCGGAAGATATGCCATGGAGGTCAGAATTAATGCAGAGGATGTTTATAATGACTTCAGACCCCAACCGGGGCATATAGACTACTTTCATAAGCCAGGTGGTCATAAAGTAAGAGTTGATACGCATGCCTTTTCTGGCTATGACATTCCTCCTTACTATGATTCCATGATAGGAAAGCTAATCGTTTCAGCTCCTTCCAGGGAAGAAGTGATTGCCAAGATGGAAAGAGCACTTGAAGAATTTATAGTAGAAGGGGTAAAAACGACCATACCCTTCCATAAGAAATTGATGCGTGATGAGCGTTTTCGCTCAGGTATTTACGCTACAAATTTCCTGGAAGATTTCAGTATGGAAGACTAGGACAACCTTATGGCGGAAGTAGGGCTAATCAGCATAGGAAGTGAACTTCTCTCCGGGAGAATTACTAACACTAATGCCACCTTTATAGGGGCCCAACTTAAGGATGCGGGATTCAGGCTCCGTAGAGAAATGGCTATTCCGGATACCAAGGAAGACATTCTCGCGGCCCTGAAGCACTTCACAGAAAACTTTCCTATCGTACTCATGACAGGTGGGCTAGGGCCTACCAGAGATGATATTACTAAAAATATTCTGGCTGAATTTACCGGGGGAAAAATGGTGGTTCACCCACCTACGCTGGAAAAAATAAAAGCCATAGCTGCTAAATTTAACTTTCCCTTGACAGATGGTAATGTAGGCATGGCATATGTGCCGGACAGCTGTATCCCCATACTGAATAGGGTAGGGGCAGCACCGGGGATGATTTTTGAGCAGGATGATTTCACGCTGATCTCTATGCCGGGCGTGCCGGCTGAAATGTACAGCCTCATGACTGAGGATATACTCCCCTACCTGAAGCAGAAGTTCCAACCAAGCCTCATTCTCCAGAAAGTCATCCGTACCACAGGATTAGCTGAATCCAAAGTGGAAGAAGATATTAATCACATCCTGGAGCAATTTTCCGCCCATCTATCTATCGCTTTTCTACCGAGAATAGATGGCCTTTGGATAGAGCTTACAGCCAGGGGAAGAACAGAGCAAAGAGAGGAGCTGGAAGAAGAACTGACTCTTCGTCAGCAGCAAATAGAAGAGGTGGTAAAGGAAGGTTCTTATACGACAGAGGATGAACTTCTGGAGAAAATACTTGGAGAAGCTCTTCTGGAGAAAGGACTTACCATAGGGGTAGCGGAGAGCCTTACAGGCGGAAAGTTAGCTATGAAGATAGTAAGTATATCAGGGGCCTCCCGGTACTTTACAGGCTCCGTAACGGCTTATGATACCCGAATTAAGGAGGAAGTCCTTGAAGTGCCGGCATCTGTGATAGAGGCCCATACAGTAGTTTCTGAAGAAGTAGCTAGCCTAATGGCAGAAGGGGTAAGAAAGCTGTTGGGAACAGACATAGGACTAGCCACTACAGGGTATGCTGAGAAGCAGGACGATATGAGCCCCCACGCATGGATAGGCTATGCAGATTATCAGGGCTCTCAAGCCCGAAAGGTACAGATGTACCAAAGGCGAAACACAAACATTGATAAAGTAGTTGCTATGACAATGATCGAATGCTTGAAAAATATTCGGTTACGTTTTGTTTCGCGATAAGCCTTTGAGTAGATTCCCTATTATTGTAGTTTTGCAGAGCGGAGCTAGCTCCCAACGTGTAACTGTTAATCCCCCGAATAATGGCAAGATATGAACTGCTAATGCCCAAGCTCGGAGAGAGTATCATAGAGGCAACTATTCTCAACTGGACTAAAGAAGTAGGAGAATGGGTAGAAGAAGAAGAAGCTGTAGTAGAAATAGCCACAGATAAGGTAGACTCGGAAGTCCCTTCTCCCGTTAAGGGAAAACTCATAGAAAAAACCTACCAGGATGGAGATGTAGTTCCTGTAGGGAGTGTAATAGCTGTCTTGGAAACGGTAGCAGAAGGTGGCGAGACAGAGGAAATTACCCCTGTACCACAGCAAGATGAAGTTCTGGAAGAGGTAGCAGAATCTAATTTCGCTCAGGAAATCCCTTATGTCCCCTCTGTACCCGCTGAATCTCTACAACCTACAGTAGAAGTAGCCGTTGAGGCCAGCCAGGAAGCTCGTTTCTATTCTCCCCTGGTGCTCAACATTGCGAGAAAAGAGGGTATCTCTTCCAGAGAGTTGGATCAGCTTAGTGGAAGTGGAAGAGGGGGAAGAGTAACAAAAAGAGACATCCTTAACTACGTAAAAAATAAATCTACAAACGGAGGGGCATTACACGAAGAGAAAGTAGTTACTCACACTACAAGCATAGAGGAAAGTTTACTGGTTCCACCGGTAGAGGAAACACAGGC